>NZ_JAKUFR010000047.1:0-37587 GCF_022663555.1 Bacillus cereus group sp. BfR-BA-01381 | reverse complement strand
TTCTTGCTTATGTCCACTATTCCCTTGAGAACCTCTTCCATTATTCTCTTGCTGATTCCCATTATTCCCTTGCGATCCTCTTCCGTTGTTTCCTTCCTGATTCCCATTATTTCCTTGGGACCCTCTTCCGTTGTTTCCTTCCTGATTCCCATTATTTCCTTGGGACCCTCTTCCGTTGTTCTCTTGCTGGTGCCCATTATTTCCTTGGGACTCTCTTCCATTGTTCTCTTGCTGGTGCCCAGTATTCCCTTGCGATCCTCTTCCGTTGTTTCCTTGCTGCAATTCTCTTCCGTTGTTCTCCTGTTGATTTCTATTATTTTCTTTTATTTGCTTCGGTTGTTGTGCCTTAGATTGCTGTTGTTCTATATACTCTCCCTTCTCGTTGCTTTCTTCTTTTACAGGAGATGCGTCCGATGATACATCAGAAGATGACTTTTGCTGTTCTTGATGAGACGGCGGTGCAGGTGGGGTAAGCAACTTTTTCTTCTCATTTTCTTGTTTTATATAAACACCCGTTCCAACTCCTGCTTTCTTGGCATCCTCCCGTATTTGCATCGTACTGCTTTGATATTCGACTGTAATATGTTTGAACTCATATTCTTTCTTTAATTCCAGCATAGCCTTTTCCAACTGTGGTTCTAACGACTTGTCCTTTGCAATAGCTGTTAGCATAACTTGCTTATCATTCGTTAAATATTTATCCTCTTGACTTTGCTTTATAATAGTGCGTATCACATCTTGCAGATGCTTATTTTCCCACCGTTTCATTTCTTTTAAAATACGCCTTCCGTCATCATTACAAGCCCGCAAATCTATAACACGAAGATCCTTCGTAACGCTCGCCTCTAAACTTGGATTTATATCAACTGAGACGTAAGCAAACACCTTTTCTTCTGGTTGATTGTAGAAAAATAACAGCCCACATAGAAAACAAGCAGCAAGTAATGATGCCGGTTTTAAGAAATAAGGGATTGAAAAACGAGATGCTCTTTGTTCTTGTTCTTCAAACGAGATTTCCTCTCCAATCATGCAAGAATCTCCTTTTCTTTTACACGTAATAAACTCTCCATTTGGTGTTAAAACAACTACGCTACGCTTTTTTATATCCATCACAATTCCTTTATTCATCATGCTTTTCTCCTCTTATGTAATCAAGAATATATGTATAGTTGTTTGCAAAAATAATACACATTGCAATAATGTATTTTCTATGTCTTTCCAACGTTTTACGACTTACCCTCACACGTGGTTCAATACGTTTAAGCGGTAACTTTTTCTTTCGGAACAGCTCCTCCATCATTTCCTCTTCCTTTATAATCATCTTTACAATTTCTATTAAGTGCTCTCGGGTGTCACGATGCTTAGGAGATTCTTTCGCAAGCTCTGAAAATGTGATTTTAAACTCAGCTAACACACTTTGAAAATGAAGAATTTCCTCCTTACGGTTACTATTGTCCATCTCTTTCATATACTCCGTAAGCGATACTTGCATTTCTAACATTTTCTCTTGCTCATCTTCTTTTAAAAAGACACGGTTATGCCTAGACTCCTTGCGTATATAGTCAATTACATCTCTTTTTATAAGAAGATCAGCAAACGCTAGAAAAGATTTCCCTTTTTTATATGAATACTGTTCAATTGCTTCGTTAAACGCAAACAATCCAATACTATATTCATCATCCTGTTCTGTAATATATCGGCGGCAGACAGACGAAATTGATTTTCTAATAAACGGCTGATACTGAACGATAAAGGCTTCCTTATCTTCTCCGTTGTTTTGTATGTTACATACGATATCTTCTATTTTCGGTTTTCTTAAGATCTTCATTACTAAACTTAACACTGGTGATCTCTCAGCCTCCTTCTGCT
Organism: Bacillus cereus group sp. BfR-BA-01381; assembly: GCF_022663555.1. NCBI lineage: Bacteria > Bacillati > Bacillota > Bacilli > Caryophanales > Bacillaceae > Bacillus > Bacillus cereus group sp. BfR-BA-01381. The sequence continues at coordinate 35,718 of NZ_JAKUFR010000047.1, read as the reverse complement.
TTAAATAGAAAAATGGTCACTAAACAAGCGACCATTTAACCACATTTTGGTAGTACTTTTCTTTGGTCTTTTCTTCTTGCTGTTGGTTATATTTTTCAAGTCTAACTTTCCCCAACGTTTTCTCTCAGTACTAAAGTTAATCCTATATTTTAAGGTACTTTCTTATTTTCTACCGTTCGTTTTGCTTATTCTTTTTCTATTTTATAGGCAATCCTTAAATAACTCTTCTCTATATCATTGGTAATTTCATCCTTTAATTTTGGATGCTCAACTTAATCTAGTAATTTTTATTAATACTTCAATATTCTTTCATAATCATTTTTCTTCTATCTTATTTTTCCACTATATATATTCGGAGGAATACATCGTTTTATGGGGGTCAAAAAATATTTTTTATAAAAAATAGATATTTATTTCAAAAATAAAAAACATTAATTTGAAGAAGAACTAATCAAATTGATGTTTTTTTGTAGTATCTATTAAATTAAGTTGTGCTCTCATTATATATTAGACAATCAGCTGTTCTCACTATTTCCTATCGCTTTTCTCAAGCGTTACCTTTCTTGATTATCATAATATGTCTTATCTGCATATTTTCTATCATTTCCTTTTAGATAAGCTAAGATTACTTTTGGATTTTTAAGTAAAGCCCAGTCTCCATATGTATCAAATCTCCTGCATGAAGTTATCATTCCATTTTTAATGGTACCGAATTTCTTATTATTTCGCTTTCCCCATTCTTTTAACCGTTTCGCAAAATCTGCATCTTCTGCCATCAGCATGTTTTCATTAAATCCGTTAATTGCCATGAAATCTTTTTTATAGCACCAAAAAATCCCTACAGATATAGCTCCGTACTTAAAAAGTAAGGGGATTATTATTAACATTGCGGACAGAAATATTCCTAAAGATATTCTTTCAAACTTCCCATTTACCCCACCACCAATGTATTTACCTGAAGCTAAATATATATCTACATTAGACAACATAGACTCTGTCATTATGGTATCAGCGTCTATAGTAACGATTATTTCTCCACTAGCTATTTCAGCCCCTGCATTTCGAATTTTAGATAAGTTTTTATCATTATTTTTTAATGTAATACAATGATAAGATTTTGCTATTTCCTCTGTTTTATCGGTGCAACGATTTAAAACAACTATAATTTCTGTTTGTCCTTTATATACCTCTGATGCCTTTACAATTGAATCTAAACATTTTCCAATGTATTTTTCTTCATTATGTGCAGGAATTATAATAGAAAATTTCACATCTTTTTTCAAATTGCCTCCTGAAGATTCGTTTGTCTCAGTCATAATATCCCCCTTATTTCATAAGATAAATATCTGTTATACATAACGTATATTAAAAATTATTAAGTTATATTATTAAAAAAGTAATTAAAATAATATGGACATCAAAAAGGCCAACAATGCAAAATTGTTAGCCTCTACTTTTCATATTCGTACCCTTTACTTCCTAACAACCGGAATCCACATTTCACCAAACACTAAACCGTTTCTTTTCCCCATCTCAACCGTTGTATTTGGCCCACCAACATAGGCAAAATCTTTTGCATCTGGTAAAGCTTGACCAAAGGCGATGCCAGTCAGCTTATTGCTTAGCTCTTCAGCCGTTTTGTCTTCACCTTTCACCACTAAGTATTCTCCCTTAGGAAACTGGATCACTCTAGACTCTTCTTCTATTTGTGCTTCTGTCATAACACCAGCATAATACATCATCTTGTTATTCACCGCTTCGCTCACAGAAAAAATGTATTCATTTGTAGCTAAAGCTTTTAAAGTATCCAGTCTTCCATCTTCTTTAACGGCCGACCAAAAGTCTTCCTTTTCTTTATTTATTCCCACAAAGTCTGTATAGTCACTTTTAATTTCAGTTCCAATACCTAGCACAATAAAGCTATCTTTTTCTTCAATCGTATAATTTTTCATATTCAAAACCTTCCTCTTTTTTTATTAATCAAACGATTTATCTTTTCATCTGATACGTTTATAATACCTTTAAACCATGTCAAAAAATGATACTGTTTAGGAGACCAAAATGAAAAAAGTTGAACGGATTAATACAATTATGCGGTATATCAACAACCGCTCCCACTTTACAATTTCAGAAATCATACGAGAATTTAACATATCACGATCAACAGCTATTAGAGACATTAGAGAAATAGAAGCTATGGGCATGCCACTTGTCGCTGAAGTTGGGAGGTCTGGTGGATATTTTGTCATGCATAATTCTATCCTACCCGTTGTTCGCTTTACTGATAACGAAGTGAAAGCTCTTTTTATTGCCTTTATGGCTACAAGAAATCAACAACTTCCCTATCTCAAGAGTCGTCAATCTTTAGCCGAAAAGCTACTAGGACTCATTTCAGAAACCCAGCAAGATGACCTTGTTCTTTTAAATCAACTTTTGCTTTTTGAAGGGACTAATCCTCATAACCCTGATCTACTTGAGCTTTCTGACCTTCCTCACCCTATGTTAGAAAAACTCATTCAAATCCTTCTTTTGGATAGACATTTATTGATTACTGTCAAAGAAGAAATCAAGTCTTATCCAATTTACCTATTACACCTTTATAAAGAAAAAAGCTATTGGATGATTGAAGGATTTGACTTAAAAGAAAAAAAGAAGCTGATGTTTCCTGTCGATGACCTCATCAATATCGAACCGTACACGCCCAAAAAGAGGTTACATAAGAAACAGATTTTAGAAAGACTGAGTAAGAAGGACGAAGCAATTAACCTTGTATTTGAACTTGGTCCGAAAGCAATTGCACAGTTCAAAAAGTACCACCCTTTCAAAGTTTCAATATCTTATACAAATCCTTACCAATCTACAGCTATTTTAAAAACATTTATCGATGTTCACAATTCCGATGAAGTGACAGAGATGACAAATTGGCTGCTTTTCCTAGGTAAAGATATTACAATTAGGGAAATGCCTGAAGAAGTATTAAAAGATTTACAAGAGCGGTTATGCTTATATACTCCATAAGAAGTGACTAGTTAAACCTTAAAATATTGAGTTTAACTAATCACTTCTTAACAAGGCTTCTTTGAATAATACAACAAAAAAGGTGTGAACTAGCTTTTAGTTCACACCTTTTTATATTAGAAATTACTATACATACATTAAATTGCTTGTTTAAGATTTGAATGTGGATTTGGTCCATACTTATTCTCACCTTCGTCACTTTCAATGATACAAAACACAAGTAGAACCGCTCCTCCAAATGGCACCAAATTTAATAGCTGCCACCATCCTGTTTTTCCACTATCATGTAATCGACGAGCTTCCACTGCCAGAGTAGGAACGATAAAAATTGCTATATATAGCAAAGTAATATTCGCTCTTAAATAGAAGACAGACGGAGAATATGAGGCAAAATATATTAATGACCAAAACGTAACCTTATTAACTAAAGTAAAAATCCAGTACTCCTTTCTCGTTGCTCTCCCACTAAATTTCGCATAGTTTTTGAGAGCATATAAATACCATTTCATTTGAATCTCTCCCTTTTCCATCCCCTAAACAATTAGGTTATACATTATATACCTTATAAGTATAAATATAACATCTTTAACCTCTATTTTTATATAGAATATTCCGTTTATTTTTAAGTTATTTTTGTGAAGCGTTACGTACCATACTTCAAGGCATGTGTATTCAATTTTTTATTCTCCTATTTACTTTAAAACTACTACAATTAAGCGAAGTATACATATAGTATTAAAGCACGGAAAATCTTCCCGTGCTTTTTCAAAAATATATATGATTTCGGATGATTTATTTCACTTACCCTAACTGACGTTTAAATGCTTTACTAGCGAAAAAGTAAGAAATGATCATGATAGCTACGCACCAAGTGAGTGCAATCCATATATCGTTGCCAACAGTCCCTTCATATAAAAGGGCACGAATCGCATTCACGATTGAAGTGACAGGCTGATTCTCTGCAAACGCACGAACAATTTTTGGCATCGTTTCAGTAGGTACGAAGGCCGAACTAATAAACGGAAGAAAAACGAGTGGGTACGAATATGCTGTCGCCCCTTCCATAGACTTCGCTTTCAGCCCTGGAATGATAGCTAGCCATGTTAGTGCTAACGTAAACATTCCTAGTATCCCAGCTACTGCAAGCCAATCTAGCATATTCGCACTGGAACGAAAGCCCATTAAGAGTGCAACAAGAATAACCACCACGATAGTAAGCACATTAGCAACAAGAGAGGTTAAAACGTGTGCCCACAATATCGATGAGCGCTTAATAGGCATCGTAATAAAACGTGCCATCAGCCCACTCTTTACATCCGTAAATAGTCGCACGGAAGTGTAAGCTACACCGGATGCGATAGCCATTAGCAAAATTCCCGGCAATAAATAATTAACGTAGTTATCCGTTCCTGTCTTTATTGCGCCGCCAAACACGTAGACAAATAATAGCATCATCATAATCGGTGTAATCGCTACTGTAATAATTGTATCCGGACTACGCATAATATTACACATTAAGCGCCCTAGTAATACCCCTGTTTTGCTTTTCATTTACATCTCCCCCTTTTTACCGATAATCGCAAGGAAAATTTCTTCCAATGTCGGCTGCTTCTCGATATACTCCACTTTAGCTGGTGGGAACATCTCTTTCAGTTCAGTAAGAGTACCTGTCGTAATAATTTTTCCACCATGCAAGATCGCGATACGGTCCGCCAGTTGTTCTGCTTCCTCCAAGTATTGAGTTGTGAGCAAGATCGTTGTGCCGCTACCAGCAAGTTCCTTCACCGTATCCCAAACTTCAATCCGAGCTTCCGGATCAAGCCCAGTCGTTGGTTCGTCAAGAAAAATAACTGCTGGCGCCCCGATCAAACTCATCGCGATATCAAGCCGGCGCTTCATCCCGCCTGAATACTGATCTGCCCTTTGGTTGGCCGCATCTGTCAGGCTAAATCTGTCAAGCAAATTGTCAGCAACTTGAGCAGGATTGGAAACACCACGTAACCTAGCAATCATTACTAAGTTTTCTCTCCCAGTTAACATGCCGTCTAAAGCTGCGAACTGTCCTGTCAAACTGATACTTTGACGAACATGATCTGGTTGGCGCTTAATATCAAATCCGCAAATACTTCCTTCACCGCCATCTTGTTTCAGTAGCGTCGAAAGGATGTTGACCATTGTCGTCTTTCCCGCTCCATTTGAGCCTAGCAGCGCGAAAATTTCTCCACGCTGCACCTCAAAATCCACTCCCTTTAAGACTTCTTTATCTCTAAAAGCTTTTTTTAACCCTTTTACAGAAATCGCTGCATTGCTCATACTTTTCCCCCTTATAAAAATTGATTACCTTCACCCTCTATTTAGTATCACTGATAACCTGTATTACTTAGTAGTGGTTTAAAAATATAACTGAATAGCGATGGCGGTAGTTCACATTTATAACCAGCTAATCAGTCGGTATTACTTATTGCATTTATTTTTTTCTCAATTTCTTCATAATACTTTCATTTAAATCTTCACGATACTTAGAGACATACGTTTTAGCGTTTGCCACTAGTTCATCAGCAAAGGATGCCACATCTTGCCCAGTAATGTCTAGCACTTGTCTGCCTTCCGCTGCACCGGCTTCAAACAAATCGATTAATTCATACTGTATGTGCAGCATATCCATCCCGTTACCGGCTGAAAAATTCCACATGTAGTTTTGAATCTTCTTAAACACAAACTGATAGTCCTCTGGCAATGCTGCAACACGTGCCATCATCATTTTGTACTCTTTTTTATCACCAATTAATTTTTTGAACATTTCCAACATCTTATTTTCCTCCTTTTTTATAAAGCAGACAAGAAACTCTCCAAATATGAGCCGGAACATTTTATATTATGAAGCTAGTTTGACTTCAAGACGTTAATTTTTGACGATACAAAATCCCATTTTTTCCAAAACAATTCAAGTTCCTGACGTCCAGCTTCATTTAATGAATAAAACTTACGAGGCGGTCCCATATCTGATGGTTTCTTTTCAATATTCACAAGCTTTTTCTTTTCCAATCGTACAAGGATTGTATAAACCGTCCCTTCTACGACTTCGGTAAACCCAAGATCATTCAGGTGGCGAGTAATCTCATAGCCATACGTTTCACGGCGGCTAATGATTTCCAGCACACACCCTTCCAGTGAACCTTTCAGCATTTCAGTTAAATTTTCCATATTCTGATCCTCCTTTACCCCCTATTCTGTCTGACTTATATTCAGTATCACAGAGTACTAAGGCGAATTTTTTACTGAGTAGTTTTTTTGAATTCATACTATTTAGTATCACTTACTACTTCTACATTGTATGACTAAGTAGCGATAGATGTCAACTAATTTTCAAATTTTTTCTAAAATCCGCAATTACCTATTGTCTACTGAAAATATTTTGAGAAACAACACTACTCAGTATCACCTATTACAACTACATTGTATGACTGAGTAGTTGTAAATGTCAACTCGATTTTTATATTTTTCTAAAATCAACTATTACCTACCCCGCCAAGAAAAGAAAATACCCCAATACAAAAATTCTACATTTTTGTATTGGGGCACTATAGGTTAGCTCTTCTTCTTAATAAGACAGATTATCCTTTTGTTACGATAACATCATTTGCATATCTTCCGCTGCATTTGTAATCAATTTCAAACCGAATGTTTCTTGAGAAAAAAGGATATGATATCAATCACAATAATATATAAGAATTTGTGACAGTTCCTATTGTTAACATAATATTCTTACTGTATCCTGACATTCATACTTGCACATGATTTATTTGCATCATATATCGGTGCACTTTTAAGGAATACAAATATCCTATTCATCTAACATTTCACAAATTTTTCCTTACTGATGGTACAATTAAAGTTATGGAGGGACAATATGATGGTATATATGATGTTTTATTACGAAATACTGTTTCTTATACTCGGTATTGCAGTATTTCTGTTTATTATGGCCGGGTCACGAAAAATTAGAAATAAAAATCTTTCATTCGTATTGATCGCTTTAGGGATAAATATACTTGCAAGTCCAGTAGCATTTTTTATAGGAGTGATGGCGACAGATTCTCCGTATAGTACGAGACTAGATTTCTGGAAAGGATTTTTCTTTATTCAAGGAATACCTCTTTTCTTACTACTTATAGCTTTCGTTTGGTGGCTTATTCGCCCGCCAAAAGTAATAGTTCAAACGAGTATTGAAAAAGACCTTGAACAAAATAGTAAAAGCACTAAGAAAAAAAGGACACGAGGTCGTCCAATTACTGCCTTACGTATTGTAATTCCAATTATTTTAGTAGTAGGCTGTTTGTCTTACATTTTGTATTTACAGGACATTACACTTAAAAAAAGTCATTCTCCAAATAATAAAAATACGATTAAAGTAGTGAAAATAGATTCAGACTCTTCTCATGGTTCCTCTCCCGTCAGAATTAAATACGGCTTATGGGAACATTTTGACATAAGTATTGCAAATGAGGGAGAACGTCTCGATTCCTCAAACGTTTTCGTAGATTGGAAAAACGATTATGAAGTAACGATAACACTACGAGGAAAAGAATCCGTACCTGAAGTTGTGGAATTTAATGTATCAAATAAATCCAATGGTCCTGTTTTTAAGAAGGTACAAAAAGTGGTTAGTTCCTTTACCTTTCAAAAAAGTGAATCTCCAAATTTAATAAATATTATCGAGCTTAGAGAAACAATAAAATCAAAAGGACCAAGTCCCAGTTCCACTGTAAGAATCTATTATGGGAAAAGAGGTAGCATTTTAGAAAAATATAAAGAGGTCACTCTTAAGGAAATGTATACGACAGATAACTTTAATATCAATTGGAGAAACGATGAACAAGTACAGGTAGAAGTATTAGAGGAAAATGTAGTAACAGCTACCATCGTGATTGATTTGTCAAAATGAATTTACTGTGTTCTATCCGGCACACGAGAGATACATAGCATTTACAAATGAATAGATTTACAGACATGATGAACCGCCCCTTTCTTTACAATACATTTACATTATCTTAACATTGTTTACATTATTTATATGCTATATTTATATAGAATCTACTTAATAAATTTCATGTACATTGTTATCTTTATAATCTCTGATTTAATTGATAAGAGATTATGTTATATTTTTATACCAGGGGTGAATGAGGATGACTGAAACTTTAAAAACACTTATAATGCTTGATGCTACTTACGTTGTTATTGCAATTATGACGGTACTGGTATTTGTATACTTGGAATTAAAATCTCAGTAACATATGCAGGCTTCGCATTTAAATATAGTTAGAATAAAACGAGGAGAAATTTGTTTCTCCTCGCTTTTTTTATTTCAACAAATCCAATGTATGTAGAAGTAAATCTCTATCCCCTACTCCCCCATGACCAGGCACTACTGAATTGATGTTTCCATATCGCTTCAGCACATTCTCAATCGATATAGACCATTCATTTACATAGGCATCTGCAACGTTTCCTAAATCTTTCGCGGACGCAGATTTCACTAAACAGCCTCCAACTAACATGTTGTATTGTGGTAACCATACGACAATATTATCTTCTGTATGTCCCTTCCCTGGATAAAATGTTTCTACTTTCATATTTCCAAACTTCAAATTTGTAATGCTTTGTAAGTCTCCAAGTGGTTCCTCATATCCATTTTTCTTTGCTAATTCCGCAGTTAACGCTGTACTATGCGCTTTAATACCTCTTTCTTTCAACGTTTTTATTCCACCAATTCGATCAGCGTGCGCATGTGTAATAATAACATCCGTTACGCGCTTCTTAAATTTCTTTTCTACCATCTCTATTAATTCCTTCGTTAACTTATCATCCCAAGAAGAATCGACAAGTACTAACCCTTTAGAAGTAGTAAGAACTAGGCCGTTCGAAGGAACTGCTTCCCCGTTAAAATAACCTAACTCCGTATGAACCCATACATTTTTGTTTAACTGAGAAATTGAAATAGTTCCTGTCTCGTTTTTTATTACTTTTTGCTCTAGCTTTTGTTCCGCTTTCACAGAAGAAATTGTACTAACAAATTGAGTTGTTCCTAGTAAACTAACACATACCCCTACTTTTAATAATGTATTCTTTTTCATTTTCTCCACCCTTTCTTTCAAACGAAATAGTTATTACCTATAATAGACAATTTATCTCAAATGTTTGTTCCATCTTTTCTTACATATTTTTCATACGATTAATAAAAAGCGCACAAAATTTTGTGCGCTTTTTAACTTCCCTTTTACCATTCACGTTTTTTATTTATCATCATTTTTTCTTCAAACGCCTTCTCCAAATCAATTTCTAACTTGTTTGCTAAATCACATACATTCCAAATTACATCAAACATTTCTAAACCGATTTCTCTTTTTGCATCTTGTATTTTATCGCGCTTTAATATAACTTCCGCTAATTCCCCTAATTCCGCCATTGCATACATTGTACGCTCTTCAATTGTTGTATCTTGAAATCCTTTTTCTTCACTGAAATTTGATACATATCTCTGGAAGTCCACAATATTCATACTTAATCTCCCTTCTCCGTTTTTCTCTTACACTTAAAATCAATAATATATTTTGTTAAATTATAACATTCATACTATACTTTATTTATAGTCCTTTAACGGAGGTGTTTTCAATGACTCTCTTCGCTTCCCCATCATTATTCATACTAGCAATCATTTCATTTGCACTAGCTTATTTCATCGGAGTAAAACAATACACTTGGCTCTTATCAGGATTCAATGAACGCCGTGTACCAGAAAAAGATAAATTATCAAAAATAGTTGGTCTTTATAATTTAACTGCCGGTGTTATCGCCACAATTGGTAGTGTCTTCTCTACTCCTAATGTCAAAATCTTAGTTCCTATCATTATAATTGGCCACGTTATCATCGCTGCTTATGTAAACACACGTATGGTGCATTGAAAAAAGATCACCCAAATGGATGATCTTTTTATAATTTATCAACATATTGCTTCGCTTCTAGTAAAGAAAACCCAAAAGCCTCTCTTACTCTCTTAACTGCTGTAACTGTTTTTCCTTCTTCCATAAGCTGACGTAATTCTTTATTAATTTCAGGTTCTCTATCTATAATTCCCATTTCTTTCGTAATTAACTGTAGTCTATCTTCCATCCTCTTTAAACGCGCATCCGTTTTCTTTTCGATTTTATTTAATTTTTCAACGATATAAATAAACCCAAAGATCGCTATCGGTATGATCATCCAAAACTCCATGACTATCCCTCCTCATTAGCTTTCATTTGTTTTATTTCACTAACTTATGTAAATTTTACCATGATAAACATTTAATGTATAATAGTATTATACAACATTGTTGATAAACCTTTTATTTCAGGGGGACACTTTATGAAAAGATTTTTAAATACGCTACTACAATTTGTAGTTCTTTCAATTGCACTACATGTATTATTTGATATCGTTGGCTGGCTTGTTTTCAAAGCGCCAATTCAAAACAAACAAATCATTATTTCCTTACTAACAACCTCATGGCTTATGTACATGTACCGAGACAAATTTTTTAAAACATTCACTTCAAATTAACGAAAAAACTTCATCGATAAAAGATGAAGTTTTTTCTTTTTCTCCCCATTTACTACTGTATAATAGAACTAACATTCTGTCTTTTTAAGAAAGGAGTCACTATGAACTTAAAAAGTAGCAATATATACGAGAAAATGAACCAATATTCCGTTGCAGGTTTAAGCCTTGCCGTTATACGTGATGGTAAACTAGATGAAACAACTGTATTCGGAACACTTGAAACTGGAACAAATAAAACTGTCACTACGAATTCTATATTCAATTCTTGCTCAATTAGTAAATTCATCACTACAATGCTCGTACTAACGTTATTAGAACAAGAAATTGTGCATTTAGATGAAGACGTAAATGATAGACTCACATCTTGGAATATTCCTACCAATCTATTTACCTCACAGAAAAAAGTCACGTTGCGAAATTTATTAAGTCACCAATCTGGAATCATTGATCCTCCTAATAGCTTTGAACATTATACACTAGCTCAAGGGCAACCAAGCATGTCTAAACTCCTTGCCGGTAAAACATCCTATTGCTCCGTACCGATAGAAATAACTTATAAACCGGAAAGTGAATTTCACTACTCTGATGCAAACTTTTGTATTATCGAACTACTACTTGAAGATATAACTGGAAAATCATTTAACCTTTTACTAGAAGAATATATATTTCAACCACTGCAAATGAAGAATAGTACAATCTTCTCTCCTGAAGACATAGATAAAACCGATGCTTTTGCTTGCGGACATAATAAAGATGGCACCGTTACAAATGAGAAGTATCCATTTTATCCATTCACAGCTGCTTCAGGTATTTGGACAACACCAACTGACTTATCAACTTTATTAATTGAAATTATTCATTCCTTACAAGGAAAGGGTAAACTAAAACTTTCTCAAAAAACAGTTCAAGATATGATTTCTCCTCAAGGTTGCTCAAAATGGACTGGACTAGGTGTTTTTCTAGATGATTCTAACGAAGACTTACAAATATATTCACTTGGATGGGGCGTTGGATTTCAATGTATGATGGTAAGCTACCCATACCGAGGGAATGGCGCTATTATAATGACGAACGCTGACTTAGGTGTTCATCAAATGGAAGGGATTATTGGTAAGGTTATCGAAGGGTTAGATTTAATATAAGTAGTTCCATTAAAATGTATATTATCCTTAAAAAGGAATAGGGAGCCCACTATTCCTTTTCTAAATTTGTATAATAAATTATTTTCTCCTCAATTTTCCTTAAATGTTTTTGCAATTGCTCCATATGATCTAAAACATTTTCTTTATGATTTTCTAGCAATATCCGCCTTTCTGTAGCAGTAATATCTCCCATAACACGAAGATTTGAAAACTCTATCATTTCCTGTATGGACATCCCCGTTTCTCTTAATCTAATAAGAAATTCAATCCACGCTAAATCTACCTCACAATATACACGATACCCTGATTCATTACGCTTAATATTTTTAAGTAAGCCTATTTTCTCATAATAACGTAATGTATGCGTACTTAAATTTGTTAATTCTGCTATTTGTTGAATAGTATACATTTTATCCATATCTCAATTATACACTTGTAAAAAATTTCAACAAATTTTTTAAAACCCCATTGCTTTAGAGCGCACTCAAAGGTATACACTTCATTTATAAACATTAAATCTTAAAACAGGAGATGAAACTATGAACAATGAAAGATACGAAAATGGTTGGGACACATTAAAAAATATCGATGGAAACGCTGGGACACAGGTTATTGAATCCTTACAAGATATCGCTCCTGATCTCGGAAAATATATAGTAGAGTTTGCATTTGGTGATATTTATTCCAGAGGTACATTAGATTTAAAACAAAGACAACTTGTAACAATTTCTTCTTTAACATCACAAGGTGGATGTGAACCACAACTTACTGTTCATATTAACGCCGCTTTAAATGTAGGCTTATCAACTAATGAAATTGTTGAATCTATTATTCACTGTGTTCCTTATACGGGATTTCCACGTGCCTTAAATGCTATTTTTGTCGCAAAACAAGTCTTTCAGAGTAGAAATCTGCAAGTAAATTAAAAAACAAGCTGGTACACCCAGCTTGTTCTTTTTATATAACATTTTTCGCAACAATTTTTATATGTTCCGGTGCGATAATCTCCGTTATACTTTCTTGGAAATCTTCCCGCAACATTTCTTCAATATGTTCCAGCTGCACTTCAACATGTGTGCATTCTAAAGTATGTATATTTAATAATGCATAATGATCTTTTTTCTTAATTACTAAATATTGATTTTCCTCTGTTACAAGTACAGAACCTAATCGTACTCCTAGTAGACGTTGATCATCAAACTTCATAATTATTTCTCCCTCCTTCAGATAGATGTGATTACATTAATGCAATCACATCTATGGAAATACGTATCCTATAGACTATATCATAATTTACTAAAATATAAATATCATTATTTTTTTAATAAAAATTCCTGTTTTTTCATATATTTCGATACAAAAAACTTTCTCAACATAAAATTAGAATTTTCAGTTTTTATTCTTTTAAAAATCTATTATAATAAAGTTAATAAATGTTTGACCTCTCCTAATTCATGTACATATGGATGATCAGTAGTCGCTGCTACTGATCTATTTTTTTGATTTCAGAAAGTAAATACGCCGCATCCTTTCCTACACCACAAATAAGTGCAGAACCTCTTTGAGACTGCCATGGCAAGCCGATATAATACAATCCTCCTACTGGACTTATCCCCTTTACATGATTGGGAAGTCCATTCTCATTCACTGCCTTTTCAATTTCAATCCATTTATAATTCTGAATAAAACCTGTTGACCATATAATGCTTTCTGCACTATATGTTTCACCGTTCTGAAACATAATGTTATTTTCTGATGCACTTACTACTTTTTTCTGTAGTTGTATTGATCCATTACGAATGAGTTCCTTACCTTCAAATCCAAAAATTGGATCCTTTCTCTTTTGAAACCATTTCCCCCTCTTTGTATTTACTTCGGCGTACAATAAACCCAATTTTTCTAACCAATTGAAAATACTTTTTCTAAAAAGATGTAACGGTAAATACGTTAAAGGATGACTAATAGACATTGTAACTTCATGAGTCTTTGCAAGTTCTACTGCAATTTGCATTCCTGAATTCCCACCACCTACTACTAGTACTTTTCCCTTAGGAATTTGTGATGGTGATTTATATTGTGATGAATGTATTTGAAAAACATGTGATGATAGATTTGCTGAAACTGAGGGAATAAACGGTTGCTGAAAACCACCTGATGCGATAATAACTTTTTTCGATTGTAAAATTTCTGTAGAAGTGTGTAATTTAAATATTTCTTTCTCTTTCCTTATTTTTAAAACTTCCGTTTGCAATTGTACTGGTAGTTGAAAATACTGTGCATATTCTTCTAAATACATTGCAATTTCATTTTTATGTGGAAATTTATTCTTCCCTCCTTTTAATATCATCCCTGGTAAACTACTATATTTCCTTGGTGTAAAGAGCTGTAAAGAATCATATCTATTTCTCCATGAATCACCAATTCGGTTTCCTGCTTCGAGTAGTAAAAAATTATATCCTTCTTGCTTCAAGTAATATCCCATTGTTAATCCAGCTTGACCCGCTCCAATAATAATTAGGTCTTTCATTCTAATCCCTCCTCTTCTTAAATATATGAATAATTGTTCATATATTCATACGTTTCCATAATGATAACATTTTATTTTTATATAATTCAATATGTACTCAAAATAAAAAGAGCAGTTTACCATCAAGTAAACTCCCCTTCATTCTACCTTCCCAGTCTTTAGCGCTTGTGCCCAGTCATATCTTTCCTGTTGAATGGCTAATCCAGCAGCTTCTTCCCAATTATAAGGAACTGAAATTTGTTCAATTATCCATTCTCCTAAAACCTCTTCTATCACTACATATTTTGCATGCGGAGTTCCTGATTCCATTTTATGTATAACAGGTAACTCATCTTTGTATGCTGGAAGTCCTACACTCCCTGGATTTATAACGATTTTTCCGTTTGCTAAATACACAACTCTAGGAATGTGCGTATGACCGCATACTATTATTTTTTGCTCAATATTTTGGAGTTGATCCATTATATTTTTTTCATTCTTTAATATCGCACCATTTTCATTCATCTCTTCTAACAAATACACTTCATCTGAAATTGGCGTACCATGACAACATAACATATCTTCTATAGTAAATTGTGAAGGTTGTTGTTGTAACCAATCTATATGATTTTTTGTTAATTGATTTTGGACAAAAGTTAGTGTAGCCGACTGCTCTTGTATAGGTTCCCAAAGCATGCGATCACAGTTTCCCTTAATATGTACCATCTTGTTCTTCATTAATATTTCAATGGTTCCTAAAGGATCTAATGGCCCATACACGCTATCCCCTAAATTTATTATCATTTCGGCCTTACGACGTGCAATATCTTTTAATACTGCTTGTAAAGCGTGACTATTTCCGTGAATGTCTGAAATTATAGCTATTTTTCGCTCCATTGTTATCCCCTATTTCATAAATTTTTTCTAAACCAGTTCCTCATAAAATATAATTCTATTTGAAAACGGATCAATCACAGTTAATTCAATTGTACCCCAAGATGTTTTTTCTATATTTGGCTTCGAATAAGCATATTCTTGACTTAATAATACAGAATGATAATCCTTTACATCATCTACTTTGATCCGAATCGCACCACCTGGTGAGGCATCACCATGATGTTCTGATAAATGTATCACAGCATCCTGTAACGAAATTTGCATATATAATGGCATATGCTCCTCATATCGATGTTCCCAATCCAGTTTAAATCCTAAAAAACCTAAGTAAAATAGCTTTGCTTTTTCAATATCAAAAATTCTAAATATAGGTGTTATCATTTATACTCTCCTCCTATTTATAAACATCTGCTGCCAATTCTCTCAAAACATCCACATTCACTACTTCAAAGCAACCATTGTTTTTCTTTATAATCTCTTTATCACAAAAGATATTCAACGTTCGTAATAAGTGTCGATAACTCGTTCCTAACAATTCCGCTGTTTCCGTTAAATTCCCACTAAATACAATTCTATTTCCGTGCTGTACTGCCCGTTCTCCTGCTGCTAACATGTAACTCGCAAGTCTATTTTCAAGCGGATACAATAAATTAATTGTACTATTTTTTGAGAGTCGATTTAACTTATGTGCTAACGATCCACAAATACATCTTAAAAATTTCGCATCATGAAATAGCTGATTTCTCACTTTTCCTAATGGTAAACCAACACAATATGAATCTGCCATTACTTGTACATTTGAAGTAATCCTTTGGGAATGAATTAACTCCACATCTCCAAGTAACTGCAAACTATCATAAAAACACAGTAATACGGATTTCCCGTTACTTAATGTGTTAAACGCTTTCGCTTTTCCTTCTACAAAGAAATATAAATAGTCTATCTCTTCATTTTCTCTACAAATAAACTCATTCTTCTTAAAAAATATAAGTTCCATGTATGGTTTCATATCATTAGTAAAAAATGAATCAATGTTATTTTGTTTCATATACTCTGCTAGTTTAATTGAATTACATATTTTCTTCATAGTCCCCCGCCTTTACAACTCATCCCCATTGTAATCAAAATTTTCTTCTTCCACTATGACATATGTCATAGTAATACACAATTTCAGCATGATACAGTCATTACAAATATGAAATATAAAGGGGATATTACATTGTATAACTTTCTTTCTGTCTTTATTGGTGTGCTCATCGCCGTTATGCTTCCATTGAATGGAATTTTATCTGAGTTAATTGGCAAGTATACAGCAAGTGTTGTCATTCACTTTGTCGGTTTAATTGCAGTTATTTGCGTTTTAATCATAAACAAACATAAAATCCATTTTGATAAAAGTATTCCACTTTTTTTATATAGCGCTGGAGCGATTGGAGTATTCACTGTTCTTTTTAATAATATAAGTTTCTCCGTCCTTGGTGCCTCTATTACGATCGCATTAAGTTTACTCGGTCAATCCATTGCTTCCATCGTTATTGATCATTTCGGTTTATTAGGAATGAAAGTTGCAAAGTTTGAAAAGAAAAAACTAATTGGATTATGTTTCATCTCTTCTGGAATTATAATCATGACAATTTATTAATGGGGGCAAGAAAATGTTATATATTACGATAGCTATTTTAGCTGGTGTTTCTATCGTTGTTGCTAGAATTATTAACGCGAATTTAGCAAAGAAAATTGGAAATTGGGAAGGCACGTTTTTTAATTATATTACTGGCTTATTTTTCTCTATGTTATTTTTAATGTTCAGTTCAGATTCATTGTATATTCCAATGCATACGTTACAATCCATACCTATCGCTGTATATTTAGGCGGATTAGTAGGCGTTATCCTTATTTCATTATCGAACTATATTACTCCTAAAATATCAGCATTTTATTTAACGTTACTTATCTTTATCGGACAGTTATTTGCAGGGACTATCATTGACTTCTTCCTAACAAATGAACTCTCAACCGGAAAGATTATCGGCGGTGTTTTTGTATTAATTGGGCTTACTTACAATTTACTCGTTGATCGCCCCTTAAAACTGTTAAGAATAGCCACGTTCAACTATAATACTTTACGCTTACCTATCATATATTAATAGAAAAGCTCTTCATACGAAGTAATAGAGAGGAGAATATTCTATTAAGAAAATTATTTTACTGCTTTGTAGCACATTGATTATTTGTGGAATCGTATGGTTTATAAACTCTGGAAAATCTATTCAAGATCTCTATACAGCAAATAAGCCCAAGAAAAAAGCTACTATTATTTCAACTCAAAGGGATCCAAATGAGCCCCCTGTCTTTTTAGGAAAACAGGAAATAAAAGATATACATGTCGAATCCATTAAAACAAAAAAGGATATCTTCCTCACAAAAACAGATGAATTAAAAACGTTTATTAATAGTATGGATACCGCAAAAAAAGGAAAATTAACATTAGATGAAGAAGGATCAGATTTAATAGATTGTGATATGTGGATTACTTTCGAAGATGGAACTTATAAAAAATATTTCATATGGGTAGTTGATCATCACAATAACGAAGTGATGATTGCTCAGCAAGATACTCCTGATGATGTAAACCTAACGTACTATCAACTAAATGAAGATAGTTCCAAAAAAGTTTATAACTTATTTAAAAAAATTATTTAAACGAAAAAGTCATGAGCACGTGAGCTCATGACTTTTTGCACTATACATATTCAGGAAACACTTTACAATCCTTTTCCTGTTCTATATCATGTCCAAAGAAAATAATTGGTTTCTCTTTTGTCACAACTTCTTTTAAACGTTTAATTGAAGATAAAGCTAATTCCGAATCAAATCCCGCAAACGGCACTTCATCTTCAAAATTCTCTTTCGTATAAGATGCATCAATCGTTAATAATACAGGACCGTTTTTTTCCGTCTCAATTAATAATGACTGATGTCCTGGAGAATGTCCTGGTGTATACAATAACCGAACACCAGGTACCACTTCATAATCACCTTCAATAATTTTGTAGTTTAAATTTGGCAGTATACACTCTTTCAAATATTCCTCTCTATACTGTGCCGCCTCATATTCAGCACGCTGTATAATGATTGGCGTATTCAAAAAAGCACCATTTCCTCCTGCATGATCAAAATGCAAGTGCGAACTAATAATATATAGGAGATCATCTGGCTCATACCCTGCACGTTTTAAAATAGTTACAATTCTATCTTCTTCAGTCATTTTCGGTAAAATCTGTCCTTCTGCAAATGTACCGTTAAAAAGCCCTTCATTATTAACTGCACTTTCTGGCATACCTGTGTCTACTAAAATAGGACCTTCTTCCGTCTCCAAAAGATAACACCAAACCGGCAAGTTTAATAGTTTTCCCGGTGTTAACGCACTGTTAACAGACGAATGATCCAACATACAACGACCTGCTGGGATGAAATAAAGTTTCTTTACTGTCATTATGTATCCACCTTTACATTTAGTTTTGGATAAAGTTCACAGTAAAAAATTCCCCCTGCTAGAAATAAACTCCTTCCCTTCCTTCACTGTTTCAGCTATTATTTTTGATTCATTCACAAATTCTCCTTACATTGTTAATTACTATTCATTATTTTCCTAAAAACCAAGCGTAATAAAACAACTGTTTGTATTTTGAAATATACAAAGGATGCACACTTAACCGAATGTTACATAAAAAAACGAC
Source organism: Bacillus cereus group sp. BfR-BA-01381 (assembly GCF_022663555.1). Taxonomy (NCBI): domain Bacteria; kingdom Bacillati; phylum Bacillota; class Bacilli; order Caryophanales; family Bacillaceae; genus Bacillus; species Bacillus cereus group sp. BfR-BA-01381. The sequence goes on along the minus strand of NZ_JAKUFR010000047.1, from coordinate 16,812 downwards.
TACCTACATGTTGAGAAAAGGAGTCGTTTTTTTATTTATCCCGCATTAACGGGCAGCCTGATTGGTGAGGGCTGATAATCAGTGGGGGATGCCCCCAGTTTCACTTTATTATTGCTCTTTATGTGTGGCGAGCTGAGATGATAAAAGGTAATATGCTATTGTTTTTCCACTGTAATATTTCCGTTATGTGTATTTAATTTAATTACATTTTCTCCTTTTCCAATAACAGTATTTCCATTATATTTATCAAGGATATTCGCTCTACCATTATCAACAGCAACATTAAATTGAACATTAGTTGGTTCTTTTTCAGTTTCAATATTAATTTTTCCATTGTGAGTCGTAAAATTGAGATTTCGATCCAGTTCATTCGTTTTCAGAGTAAGACTTCCATTTTTAGTTTGCCCCTCTATTTCACCTTCAACATGGTCTAGCATTATTCGTCCGTTGTTCGATTTCACATGAATATTTTGTGCCAATACATCTTTGAAATCCATAATTCCATTGTTTGTTTCCGCGATAATTTTTGGCGAATTGATTTCTCTTAATTCAACACGTCCATTGCTTGTATTGATATTAAAATTTGTTGCGTTTAGTTTTTTAGCAGAAACATAGCCATTATTATTGGAAACTTTTAATGATTCATATTGTTTTTCAGGTAGATACACATTTAATGTTAATGGCGCCCACACTTCAGAAATATTAAAGTTGAACCAACTCTGTTGTTTTTCTTTATAAGAAATAAGAAGCGTTGAATCTTTCTCATCCGTAGCTAATGTTCTTTTTACGTTTGGATTAACCTCACCATCTAATTTTACTTTCACGTTACTACCTGTTGTAGGGTTGATGTTAACACGAACATTATTCGTATCGATAATGACGCTTGACACATTATTATTAATGACCTTTTCTTCTGAAATTGGTACCGCATCAATTGAACGATAAGTGAATAAACTTCCGATAATACCAATAATAAAAATAATACCTGCAATGATTGAGAAACTCTTCTTATTTATCATGCTTTAAACCACCTTTTACTAGTGCTATATTGAACTTTAAATAACGAACAAATCCTTTCGTTGCTAGCTTCGTTAAAAATAACATAGCAATAACAATGAAATATCCAAGTCCACAAAGTGCTAAAGAAACGAAAAGATTAAATAACAAGAATGTATTTGGATGTATAATCGTATCAACTAAAACAAGTAATGGTGCACCTAAAAATGAGATACCTAGAACCCAACCTGAAAAAATCAATGCCGCTAATGTAATTGCAGGTGCAAGTACGATTAACAAATTGAAAAAACCTAATCCAATTACTGCCCAAATTGCACGAAAAACATTCCCTGTTGTTGCACTTGTTGTTACTTTCTCAATATGATAATCTGCTAATAACTCTTTGGCGATTTGAGCTGGAGAACCTAATGAAGCTACAATTTCTTCTTCACTTTTCCCTTCCTCTAATCCGAAAGTAAAATGTTCTTCATAATCTTTTAAAATATCTGCACGCTCTTTTTCAGATAATCTTTTTAGAGATGCATTTAATTGTTGTAAAAATTCATTTTTCGTCATTACTTACACCTTCTTTTATTAATTGATTGACACCTTGTGAGAACTCATTCCATTCCCTCAAAAGTTGGTACAAATACGTTCTACCTTTATCCGTCAGCGTATAATACTTCCTTGAAGGACCTTCTGAAGACTCCTGTAAATACGTTGTAAAATATTCTTCTTTAGTTAATCTACGCAGTAGAGGATAAACAGACCCTTCTGATATTTCAATTCGATTGGAAATACTTCGAACTAATTCATACCCATAACGGTCTTGCTTATCAAGTAAGACAAGAACACAAAGTTCTAAAACTCCTTTTTTAAATTGTACATTCAATATTCATTCACCCTATTCTAATTGATGTTCACTACTATTTATTATCCAGTACTGTTTTATAATAAGTAACCACAAGTATAATATAACACTTGGTATTATTCATTGCAAGGTACACTGGAAAAATAAGTATAACTTTCATCCGACGCCTATAAAATCAAAACGATGGCGGATCCTCTCCAGTTACACGGTACTACATGATGCTGAAACAGGCCTTTTACAAAATAGAAAGGACTTAACTTTTTTACATAATGACACTCCACCTACTATAATAAAAGAGTAAATGACTCTTACTTTAATGGAGGGAATACAAATGAAAGCAATTGGTTTACATGAATACTTACCTATTGAAGAAGAAAACAGTTTAATTGATATGGAAGTTGAAAGACCTGTTGCTACAGGGAGAGATATACTCGTTAAAATTAACGCTATTTCCGTTAACCCAGTTGATACAAAAGTCCGCTCCCCGAAAGATAAAAAAGAAGATGTAGCGAAAATACTTGGCTGGGATGCTAGTGGTGTTGTCGTGCAAACTGGCGAAAGTTGTACGTTATTTAAAGAAGGCGATGAAGTGTTTTACGCTGGAAGCATTACGAGACAAGGTACATATAGTGAATACCACCTCGTTGATGAAAGAATCGTTGGTAAAAAACCTAAAATGTTAAGTGATGCTGAATCTGCAGCACTTCCGTTAACAGCTATTACAGCTTGGGAAGGTTTATTCGAACGTTTAGGTATTGATTATAATAAGAAAGATACGAACTCCTTTAAAAACATTTTAATTATAGGCGGTGCTGGTGGTGTAGGTTCAATTGCCATTCAACTTGCAAAATGGGCCGGACTAAATGTTATCACAACTGCATCCCGCAATGAAACGATACACTGGGTTGAAAAATTCGGTGCCGATTATATCATTAACCATCACCAACCTTTACAAGAGCAAATATTAGAGTTTGGGCTAAAAGATGTAGATTATATTTTCTGCCTAAACAATACAGATCAACATTGGCAAGCAATGTGTGACCTCATTAAACCACAAGGAAAAATTTGCTCTATCGTAGAAAATGAACACCCTCTTGAGATGGGCATTTTAAAAAGTAAAAGTGCTACACTCGTTTGGGAATTTATGTTCACAAAAGCGATGTATGAAACTGGAGACATGATCACGCAGCACGAACTATTAAATAAAGTAAGCGAACTACTAGATGAAGGCATTTTAAAGACTACTTTAAATGAAACATTCACACCAATTAACGCTGAAAATGTAAAAAAAGCACATGCACTGCTTGAAAGCGGCAGTACAATTGGGAAGATCGTTTTAGAAAAGTTTTAATAACAAAAAGTCCGATTTCCAAATGAGAAATCGGACTTTTTTACTATCTTTATTTACTTGAAATCTCTTGATCATTTTGAACATCTAACGGAGGTCGTTTCCCTATTCCGAAAGCATAGAAACTAATTGTAACGATAGCTAAGAAAATGATACCTACAATTAATGAAATGCGCGTATCATCGTTAAACCACATTCCGATTAATACCATAATTAAAAAGGCAATTGTTAAATAGTTTGTAACAGGAGCAAATGGCATTTTGAACGGATGATCTTTCATCTCTGCCCCTTTTTCTTTTCTAAAATTAATTTGACTAATTAGAATGACAAACCATGGTACCATACCAGGAAGTACACTCGCACTATATACATATACGAATAAATTTTTCGGTGCGATATAACTTAATACAACACCAATCGCTAAACCGATAATTACGCCAACTGTACCGAATAAAGGTACACCATTTCCAGAAAGTTTCGTGAAATATTTTGGTGCTTGTCCATTTACACCTAACGTATATAGCATACGACCCGCACTATAAATACCACTATTACAACCAGACATTGCCGCTGTAATAACTACGAAATTAATAAGTCCAGCTGCTGCCGTAATACCAACCTTCGCAAAAGTTGCTACGAACGGACTACCAATTGTACTTAATTGATCCCACGGATACACAGTTACAATAACGAAAATAGCACCGATGTAAAAAATTAAAATACGCCAAATTGTACTTTGAATCGCTCTTGTAAGTGTCTTCTTCGGATCCTTCGCTTCACCAGCAGTAATACCGATTAATTCTACACCTTGATATGCTCCAACTACAAGTGATAAAGCAAAGAAGAATCCTGAGAAACCACCTGTAAAGAAACCGCCATTTGACCAAAGATTTGATATACCAATCGCTTCTCCGCCGTTACCAATTCCAAAGAAAATAAGTCCAAATCCCGCAATAATCATTAATAGAATCGTAACAATTTTAATCATCGCAAACCAAAATTCAAATTCACCAAATGACTTAACAGAAATTAAGTTAGCTGCGCCAAGAATAACCATTGCAATTACACCTGGTATCCAAGCTGGTAAGTCAGGGAACCAATATTGCATATACGCCCCAACCGCGATAATCTCTGACATCCCAACGATAACCCACTGGAACCAGTTACTCCACGCAGTCATATAACCAGCTAACGGATGAATATACTTATGACCGAACGTTGCAAATGACCCTGTACTTGGCTCCATATACAACATTTCTCCCATGGCACGCATGATGAAGAAGATAAAAATACCTGCAATTGCATAAGCAAGCATAACCGACGGACCTGTCCATTTAATCGTGCTGGCTGACCCCATAAACAAACCAACACCAATTGTTCCGCCTAAAGCAATCATTTGAATATGCCGTGCTTCTAAACCTCTTTTCAATTCTTTGTTTGCCACTTCACTTCCCCCCTCTTAGATGATTCATAGCCGCATTTTAAAACAAGATGCTTTCCCCTAATTCTTTTCGGCCTTGAAAATGATGAAGCAAACGTCATTTTACACTAGCTTTAAAGCTATCCTAAAATCGTTTTTATTGCTTCTTATAAAATTCTCAAAACCTTTCATCTTCCAATATTCTATAAATCTTAAAATTACTTACCTTATATTAATTCATTAATCTGAAAAATTCAATTATTTTTTCAATAAATTAATATGCATGATTACGTTTGAATTTCAACTGGATTAACAATAAAATACATCTATTCAATATGATTCCGGTATAAATATTATTACAGTATAAATAACCGAGGAGAGCATTTTTTCCTCGGTTTCACATCTCATGTACTTCAATCATTATAGTTGATAACGTAATTTCCCACGCATCCGATTCATATACCAACCAGAAATTTAATATATTAATAAACTACTAACTTCTTTAATCTAATTTTGAGGCAGGAATCTTACTACCTCAAAACAGCGGGATAAAATATAAAAGAGTCTCATTTTTAATGAGACTCTTTTACCATTACATATTTAAATCTTTTTTGAAGTTTGTTTACCTAAAATAAACACTTTAGTAAAGACCATCATGATAACGACTATAGCCAGAAAATAAAGTGGCATCACGAGTAATGAGCCCGTATGCAGCTGACTCATCCCCAAAATTGTCATCGTTACAATTACATAGTACCCTAAGCTAAATAAAGCTCCGGCTGTACCAATAACATCTTGAAAATCTACTAATGCTAAACTTAAACAGTTAGGTAGCGCTACTCCGATTCCTAATAGCAATATAAACATCGCTATTAAAAATACAACCATATATATTACATTCGGATTTGATCCCACAAACGTAATAACAGATAAAAGGATAGCTCCTCCTGTCATTACGAGGCAACCGATATATATAATTTTCTCTGGCTTATAAATAGCAAGTAAACGTTTTGAAACTTTCGCTCCAATAATAGAAGCAGACGCAACAACAATCCCTAAAAATCCATACATACTAGGCGATAACTGAAAGTATTCAATAAAGATAAACGGCGCTTCTGCATAGTAGCTAAATAAAACACCATTCGCTCCTCCAATTAATAACCCGTATGTTACTACTTTCGGATTTGTAATTAACCTCTTCAAGACTGAAAACACATTTATTTTATTCGTCACTGAGCCCGTTTTTGTTTCCGGAAGAGAAACAAACGTATACAGAAAAATACCGACACTCATAACTACTAAACTTAAAAATACGATTTTAAATTCAAACATTTGATCAAGAAAGCCACCAATTAACGGTCCTATCGCTGGTGTAAAAGCAATAACTGCCGAAATTTGAGCAAACATAACGTGGCGCTTATGCCCTTCTACACTTTCACGTAGAATCGTTTGTGTCACAACAGAGCCAGCACTTGCTCCAAACGCTTGGATAAAACGACTTAGCAATAAAACTTCAATGGAATTTGCAATAAAGCATAAGAAACTTCCAGCGCCATATACGACAATTCCAAATAACATTGCCGGGCGACGGCCAATAATATCCGATAACCATCCAATAAAAAATACACCTAAAGCAAATCCAGCAAAATACACACTAAGTGTTAACTGCACCTCATTATTACTTACATGTAACGCCTTTGAAATGTCCGGTAAAGACGGTGTGTAAATCGTTTCACTAATTTGCGGAAATGCGACAAGAATAATCATTAACAACAGTGATGGTACTGAGACTTTTTTCATTTTTCATACCCTCCTATAACTTTGAAAATCTCAGAAATAAAAGACTTTCTTTAGCTACGGAACAGGAGGGGCCATTATAGAAATTCGATCATAAAACAACAAAGAAAACACCTCAATTACGTATGTTAATACTTATAGGAGGGTAATATTAACATTGATTTTTTAAATATACTTTTTCAATTATATTACATATTGTGTTTCTTTTTCTAGTGTTGAACCTTAGAGAATTTGTTAAAAGGATAACTTGAAGTGACCACCTTTTTATGGAATAATTAGAAATAGTTTGAATTGATAGATCTAATTATTAAACAATAGACTAGCATATTTCTAATTTAGCAAAGCTTACAAACAGGAGGCCTTTCGTAATGATTGAAATTTTAAGGACAGTAATAAATTTCCTGATTGCTCTCTTCTCAGGAGAATTACCAATTATCTATTATGTGTGGATTATCGCTTTATTTATCATTCAAATAATCCAGGCTACTCTAAGCTATAAGCTCTTTAAAAAGAAAGTCAATTTCAGCACTTATATATCGGAAGGATTACTCGCTTTTATTATTTTATTGTTTGGAGGAATATTAGTATCTAAGTTACTTGCCTACATAATAGACGATCCTACTATTAGTATGACGAATGTAACACATTATTTTGTTTCTCTTATCATATTAACTATATTTATCGTAATAACCTGTGTTAAAGACTTTATAGAGACATCTATAAAGAATAAAAATATATCTCTTTTGAGCTTTTTAGTAATTTCCTTAATAACAAGTATACTTTCATTCAAGTTTTTATCACCTTTAATTGAAGGTTCTTTTTCTCTTTCTAAATCTTTTATAACTACTTTAATCATTCTAGTAACCGTATCCATTCCTCTATTAATTTCTTTAGAGGAAAAATATGCAAGTGAAGAGGAAACGGAAAATTTATAGCTTCTCATTTACATAAAAGAAAGAGGGAGCTCCCCTCTTTCTTTTATATCGTTCTATATCACAAGACTAAATCATTCCTTTTAATATCAATCCTAAAACTGACATTATTATCGCGCTAATAATAATTCGCAAAATCCAAGTTGTGTTTGTACTTATTTTTTCTAATTGCTTATTGATTGTTGCTATGTCTTTCTCATTAATAGTAGTACGCGTTTCTAAATTTCGAATGTCTCTCATAATTTCTTTTTGCTCCGCCTTGAGACTGTCAATTTTAGCGTAAACATCTTCCATATATTCACACCCTCTATTCATCTTAATAGAAAAATCTATATATATTATGAGACAACCCTCTTACCTGTGAATACATTGCGTATATCCGCGTACCAAATTATTTGTACAATCTAATTGAATTACTCACATGTTTCCATTCTTCTATTTATAAATTAGCGTTAAGATACATTAAAATTTTAAAAGGAATCCCTTGTTTATTTAACAACAAACAAGGTGCAATCCAACATTCTGAAACACCTACGATAATTTCTATTGTTTTCATATTTACAACTCAATATAATCAGTATGATTTTCTGAAAAAGTCACTTTTTGAACTGCTTAAAGTATACTAATATGAATACGAAATAGCTGTATTGATAAACTCTCTAGAACAATAAATATACTGGCTGACACGGATCTATATCCGATATTTTTTCCAGTAACATGAATGTTTATTTCTGATAAATGCGTTTGTATATCATTGTTTTCAAAAATTTCATCCTCAACCTTTACAATATCTGCTTCACAATCTACTTCTTTAAAAGTTTTCAATAATTTTGTTTCCAATAAACTACAATCAAAATTCTCATCTTTTATTACGGCAAATTTAACCTTCATATCGATTTCCCCATTTTTAACAAACCAAAATCATTAAATCAATATAAATATATATTATTCTATTAAATAATTCAAAATATACGCTTCTTATATACATTATTAAAAATCAGTTCTAAAGAATTAAATGCAAAAAGAAATCACATATACAAATCCCCTATTTCAACTGAACTTTGTGTAATAATGCATATTTCAAATACATTATTACCTTTCACTCATATTTTTATCATTGAGTTTTTATTCACAAATTCGTAACACATATATATGAGTTATTATGCTAAAATTAGTTTATTCACAAGAAGAAGTTATTCTTAATAAATCAATCATTTTTAATACCCTGTTTAAAGCCTTGCCCCCCTGCAAGGCTTTTTCCTATTTAACTAGAGTAGTAGTTTTCGTTATGCATCTCTCCCCTTTGTTCCTTACCCTACAAATAATACTGAATGTTTATTTTACTTTTTCAACCTCCTTACTCGCTCTGTTTGAGAGCTCTTTACCAAATATTCAATCTAATGATAAAATTGACCAAATTAATATTTTCGTCCATAACTGTATCAAAAAGTACACTAAAGAAAAAATAGCACTCTCACGATTAAGTAAACGCGATCTTTTTTCTTCTATCTACTTACTATTTTAGGTTAATAGTTTAGTAACAAGATTTAAAAATTCGACTTAAATTCATTAATGAATGGAGAGGTTTATATGAAATTAAAAGACAAAGTAGCAATCATAACTGGTGGTGCAAGTGGAATTGGCGAATCTACTGTTCGTCTTTTTATCGAAGAAGGTGCAAAAGTAGTTATTGCTGACTTTTCTGAACGTGGAAAAGAACTATCAGATGAATTGAATGCACATGGATATAATACGTTATTTATTAAAACCGATGTAACAAAAGAGGCAGATATTAAACAGCTAATTCATGAGACAGTAAGTACATACGGTAAATTAGATATTATGTATGCCAATGCCGGCGTTGCTGATGATGCACCGGCAAACGAATTATCCTATGAAAAGTGGAAAAGAACTATTGATATTAATTTGTCTGGGGTATTCCTTTCTGATAAATATTCGATTGAACAATTTCTTAAACAAGGTACAGGTGGTGTCATCATTAACGCTGGTTCGATTCATAGTTTTGTTTCATTACCTACCCCAACAGCATACTCCTCTGCAAAAGGTGGTGTGAAACTATTAACTCAAAATTTATGTACTGCCTACGCTAAATATGGAATACGTATTAACGCGGTGTGCCCTGGTTATATTGACACCCCTTTACTAGGTAGTGTTAATCCTCAACAGAAAGAATATTTAGCTTCACTTCATCCACAAGGCAGACTTGGAACACCAGAAGAAGTCGCTAAAGCTGTCTTATTTTTAGCAAGTGATGATGCTAGTTTTGTTAACGGCACAACACTTCTTGTTGATGGAGGCTATACTGCACGTTAATTTAAAGATTTTGAAGCACCCTAAAAAATATATAGTCTTCAACAAGAAAAAGCACCGTCACAAATGACGGTGCTTTTTCTATGTAAGAGCTACTAGAAGATTCCCTTCTAGCCTACTCCCATTTATAAGTCCAAAATTGTTCAAGTTGCAGCCATTTTAATGTTGCTGCATCTTTGTTTTTGATTTTCGCGTGTGTTTCTTCAAGCATCGCTTCTGTTTGGGAACGATGCGCACCTAGTGCAGCTAATTTATACTCGAATACTTCACTAATATTGTTTACAACATCTGGCTCACCGAGTACAGCTTCACGATTTTTCGTAATCGCAACCGCATGAATAACTGGACGTTCTTCTTTTGACATACGTGATACGGCGCGAACGACAGCGCGGCCAAATGCATCATGATCTGGATGTACGCCGTGCTCTGGATAAAATGTAATAATTCGAGATGGATTTACTTCTTGAATGATTGCTTCAATTTTGTCTGCAACGAAATCAACATCTTCAAATTCTAACGTTTTATCATGGAAACCAAGCATTCTTAAATCTTTGATTCCCATCGCTTCACATGCATCTTTTAATTCTTTTTCACGGATATTTGGAATCGTTTCACGGTTAGCAAACACGTTTTTCCCCATGTTACGTCCCATTTGTCCTAGCGTACCGCACGCATACGTTACAGGTACTCCTTGATCTGTTAATAAGCGAATTGTTCCTCCCGCCGCAAATGCTTCGTCATCTGGATGCGGAAATACAACAAGTACATGTCTCTCCATAAGTTTCCCTCCTTCTTACTTAAATGGCGTTAAGCTTAACTCAAGTGCAACTGCTAAGCGACCTTGATTATCGTGCCCTGCAAGTAATAAACGCTCTTTATCGTCTACTTCCCAGTGCGTAATACCTTCTGCATATACCCAGCCATGATCCATCTTTAGACCAACTCGGTATGGGTTTGTTCCAGTAATCTTTCCGCGCTCAAAGCGAATAATTGCATTTCGAATGAATGCACCAACCGTCATCATCTTTTCATTAAAGTGTGACGCATACGCTCCGTTCGTTGTTTCTAAATGAATATATACATCTTTATTTACAAAACGTTCAATTTCATTTTGAATAAGAGAACTATCTTTTACTATTTCCATCGGAATTCACCTCTTTAAACCATTTTACGCAAAAATAATGTAAATTGCTATCTCTATATTAGAGGACAACGCCCACTTTTCCTAATAATTTGCACTGTGTTTCTTTATTTTTTTATATCATATGTAAAATCATCATTTTTTCCTTCACTTTGTTAAATAGTTTTCTTTCTTTTTTGAATTTGCTACAATATATTTTATCCCGTATTTATGCAGCGAGATACATTTTGACAATTGAATACATACTTTAAAGAAGGTGACATGATTGGAACAATCAGCACATGAAGTAGCAAATTGGCAATATTATTTTGCAATTGCCGTATTTTTAGTCACGTACGGATTTATTATTTCTGAGAAATTGAATCGTGCTGTAATCGCACTATTCGGTGCTGCTATTATGATTATTTTTGGAGTTGTTGAATTACATACTGCTTTCACATCTCATATTCAATGGGAAACGATTACCCTTTTAATTGGGATGATGATTCTCGTACATATTACGAGTCAATCAGGCGTTTTTGAATTTGTGGCCATTAAAGCAGCAAAAGCAGCTGGCGGAAAACCAATCCGCATTTTATTATTGCTATCCTTATTAACTGCTGTCGGATCAGCATTTTTGGACAACGTAACAACCGTATTATTAATCGTACCTGTTACGCTATCCATTACACGTATTTTAAAAGTTAATCCTGTTCCTTATTTGATCTCAGAAGTATTATTTTCAAATATAGGCGGAACAGCAACATTAATCGGTGATCCACCTAATATTATGATCGGATCAGCAAATAAGCATTTAGATTTTAATGCCTTTTTACTTAACTTAGCTCCTATTGTAATTATTATTTCTATCGTGACACTTGGCATTATTTACTTCATGTATCGTAACAAACTAAAGACAACACCTGAGCAAATCGAAAAATTAATGGCATTAAATGAAAAAGATTATATTAAAGATCAAAGCCTCCTTTTAAAATCCATTTCGATTTTAGGACTAACTATTTTAGGCTTTGTACTTCATTCGATTATTCATGTAGATGCTGCAGTTATCGCGATGACAGGTGCTACACTTCTTATGTTAATCGGTGTGAAAGAACATGATATTGAAGATGTATTTGCACACGTTGAATGGGTAACCATTTTCTTCTTCGCCGGACTATTCGTTCTCGTTGGTGGTTTAATTGATATCGGACTTATTTCTTCACTCGCAAAAGAAGTAATTGACGTCACAAATGGCGATATCGGTTTCGCCGCTGTACTTATTTTATGGGTATCAGGTATCGCCTCTGCAACAATTGACAATATCCCATTTGTCGCAACGATGATACCACTTATTCAAGACTTAGCTACAGGACTCGGACTATCTGTTGATTCTCCGCAAATCGAAGTACTATGGTGGGCACTATCACTTGGGGCCTGCTTAGGAGGAAACGGAACGTTAATCGGAGCATCAGCAAACGTAGTCGTTGCTGGTATTGCAAAACGTGAAGGACATGCCTTCTCTTATATGGACTTCTTAAAAATTGGTTTGCCGTTAACAATCATTGCATTACTATTATCACATGCTTATATATATTTACGTTATTTAATGTAAAAGTTGTAGTGCGTGAAATTATATCGACGATTTTTAAAATATATCAACGATTTTCTAAGTATATCGACGATTCGACAGAGAATATCGACTTACCGACAAATAACGACAACGAAAAAGGTATGCAGCGCTAAACTGCATACCTTTTTTCGTTCACCAAAATATACCGATAATTGCTAATCCGCCTAAAATCATACCACCAATTTGTCCAACGATTGTTGGTGATAGTTGAACACCTTTCCTCACTTCAACAACCGGTCTTTCGTGCCTTAGTTGCTGCACTTCGCTTTGAAGTTGATGTACACTTCCGTGTAATTCTTTAATTAGTTCCTTCAATTCAGCGACCTCTTCATTTACTGGTTTTGCTTTTTCTAAATTCATTTTGCATGACTCCTTATAAATTCAATCAGTACACTGTAAATTTTCGCCAATTACCATTATATCTCCTGCATACTACATATATAATTTCGAATGTACTTTCTAACCTTGTAGCTCTATCCATTCATCCCGCAGTATCCCCATAATGATACGATCAAAACATTTCCCATCTCTTTGCACTGCTTCTCTCATACAGCCTTCCATCTGAAAACCCATCTTTTTATACAACTCAATAGCAGCTTTGTTATAAGAAATAACATCAAGACCAACGCGGTGTAAATTCAATTCATAAAAAGCATACTTTAAAATAAGATGGATTGCTTCTCTTCCATATCCCTTTCCTCTATCATTTGCATCTCCTATACCAATTGCTAATAACCCCGTTCTGTTATTCCACTCTATGCCATGAATTGCAACAAAACCAATTAAACGATCTTCTTGAACTGTCCTCAACATGAAAGATACACTATTCGATCTCCGTCCCTTTAATAACCCATCACTTGCTATTTCTTGTAACGATTGTGGAAATGCTACATCTGTATCGACATTTCTTAAATACTCACTATCCTCTTGCCACATAGCCATTACTTCAGCATCTGCTTCTCTCATAGCTGTTAATTTAATCGTTTTATTTTGAAAAAGATTCATTGTCATTTCAAACTCCCCCTTTTTAATAACGGGGATAATTATTAGCCTATCTATCCCCTTGTTCCATAAACTGCTTTATAAACGGGATACTTACAATAAGCGCTGACATTGGCACATCTCCTCTGCATTAAATTACGTTCATTGTATAATTTTTTATTTATTCTAACAATAAAAAGACCCTCAAAATTTAGAGGATCTTCCGAACAACGAATCGATATTATTTCGTAAACATTTTCTCAGCTTCATCCATTGCCATTTTGTTTCCTAAAGCAGAATAATCAAGCCATGGTTGGTCATTGATAATGTATACGTGCTTGCCTTTAACAGCTTTTAAATCTTTCCAAATTGGTGTTTCTTGAAGTTGTTTAAATGCAGCTTTTGCCTTATCGTCTCTATTTACAACAACGAAAATCGCATCTGCATCAAAGTCAGGTAATACTTCTTGTGAAATGACTTCGAAAGGACGTTTTTCATCGATTTTCTCTACACCATTTGCAGGTTGTAATCCTAAGTCTTGGAATAAAATTGGTCCCATCGGTCTTTTCGTACTAAATACACGTAATTCTTTTGCAGTAACGCGAATTGCCATTACTTTTTCGTTATTACCTAGCTCTTTATCTATTAAACCTTTTACTCGTTTTGATTGCTCCTCGTAATCTTGAATATATTGATCCGCTTCTTTCTCACGGTTTACAAGTTTACCAACTTGTTTTAAATGGTCTCTCCACGTACCTTCATCTAAATTGAAAGTATGCGTTTTTGCAATTTTTTCGTATTTCGCTACATCTTTACCCGCGTATTTTTCATCCACATAAATGTCAGTAGGCTTTAATTGAAGTAATGCTTCCATATTCGGATCAGTTACAACACCAAGTTTTTTCGTATCTTTCAGTTGTTCTTTTGCATGTGGTAAGAAATCTTTTAAATCTCCACCAATTACAGAACCTACTGGTGTAACTCCTAATGCAAGTAAATCATTTGTTAAATGAATAGACATTGAAGCAATTTTTGGGTCATTACTTTTTTCCGTTTTTTTCGTTGCCTCTTCATTAGATTTCGTTTGACCACATGCTGCTAATAATAAAATACACATGATGCTAAATAAAATAGTAAGTTTCTTTTTCATATGTTCTCCTCTTTGAAGTATTTATTTTGTTTTTGTAAGTAAATAAAGAAAATACGGTGCTCCTAATGCGGCCACTACTACACCAGCTGGAATAGAGTTTGGCTCAAATATAGAACGGCCTATCGTATCTGCTAGTACTAAAATAATCATTCCGATAATGCCAGCTAAAGGAAGAAAGTGTTGATATGTAGTACCTACTAACTTCCTTGCGATATGCGGAGCAACTAAACCGATAAAACCAATTCCTCCTGCCATCGATACACTTGCGCAAGATAATCCAACCGCTGTAGCTAAAAGTAATAACCGTTCTTTTTGAACAGAAACACCAAGTCCTGCTGCTACACTATCACCTAGTGACAATGCATTTAACGTTTTAGATTTTAGCCACGCATAAGGGGTTAGTATGACTATCCAAGGTAATAATGCAAAGACATGAATCCAATCCCTTCCCCACACGTTACCAACTAGCCATCTAGAAGCGAATGTATATGTCTCATCATTTAACTTGAGAGAGAAAAATAACGAAATTGCACTAAAGCCAGCTGAAACGGCAATACCAACGAGAATAAGTCTAATGGGAAGTAAACCTTTTGACCGATCACTCGCAAGTAAAATAATAAGAAATGCAGCTAATACTCCTCCGCCAAATGTAAATAACGGTATTAAAATCGATGCATTCTCATTAATAGAATGAAAGAAAGTAACAAATATAATTAGCCCGAAAGATGCACCTGCATGCAGTCCAAGAATACCAGGATCGGCCAACGCATTCCTTGATAACCCTTGCAAAATCGCACCGGAAATTCCAAGGCCAATACCAGCTAACATTGTAATTATAATTCTTGGCATACGATAATCGTATAGCACGGTTGCACTCTCAAAATCACCATGACCGAAAAGCGTTTGAATTACTTTGAGCGGTGCAATGCTAAGTGTCCCCGTATTTAAGCTAAGCAAAATGACAGCGATACTAATACAACCAAATATTGTAGTTACAGTAACGGCTCTCGTTTTATCTGTGTTTAAAATCTTCTTCACTTACAACTCCCTCCCAACTTTACGTGCTATATAGAGGAAGAACGGAACTCCAACAAGAGCCACCATAATTCCTATTGCAAGTTCTTTAGGAGGATTTACTGTTCTTGCCCCTAAGTCAGCTAAAACTAATAACATGGCTCCTAAAAATGCTGACATAGGAATAATGAGTCGATAATTCACACCAACTAATTTTCTAGCAATATGCGGGATAACTAGTCCTACAAATCCAATAGAGCCAACAGCTGAAACAGATACACCTGCAAGAATGACTACTATAATCATCCCTAGTATTCTCGTTCGGTTCGTTTTTACTCCTAAATTCGTAGCGACGTCATCCCCCATTGATATGAGTGAAATAGACCGCCCTATCACTGTTGCAAAAAGAATTGTTATGAGAATAATAGGAACTAAAAATTTCAAGTGTTCCCACTTAACCCCTGCAACACCACCAGCGTACCAAAAAGCTAAATCTTGACTTAAGTCATAATAAATCGCGACACCTGAACTTAACGAATGTAAAAGCGCAGCCATAACTGCCCCAGCGATTGTTAATCTCATCGGTGTTAATCCGCCTGATGTTGCTGATCCGATAATAAAAATGAGCACTGTACTTAAGACCGCTCCAATAAAGGAGACAATCATTAAATAGGAATACGGCATATGCGGGAAAAAGGCAAAACTAAGTGCTACTACAAACATCGCACCTGCATTTATGCCAAGCACACCTGCATCCGCTAAAGGATTTCGTGTTACTCCCTGCATAACAGCTCCAGCCACTGCAAAAGCCGCTCCTACAACTGCTGCACCAATTACCCTTGGGAGTCTTAATTCATAAATAATTTGGTGCTGCGTTAATTTCGGATTATAATCAAAAACCGCTGTCCATACGGTTTGTAAATGGATATCCTTTGCACCAAATGCAACTGCTAAAAATATAGAGCCGATTAAAGATAAAATTGTTAAGCTCATGAAACATATGAACTTAATATGTAGCCAGCGATTATTGCCAGCATATACAGCAGGCTTATGTAACATGTTTCATTTCATCCTTTATATTCAGTTGTTTTTTATAATTATTTTTTATTTGTAATTATTATTGATAATAATTATCATTTTCATTTAGATATTATATCGCCACTTTTTTTAAATAGCAAACTATTTTTTTACTTTGTTAAATATTAAAATACTTATTACAATT
>NZ_JAKUFR010000046.1:0-37691 GCF_022663555.1 Bacillus cereus group sp. BfR-BA-01381 | reverse complement strand
ACACTTAAAAATCGTTATATTTTGTTCTTAATAAAAAACCACTACAAACTCATACTAACTTCATATTAGCTTCATATACGTATTGTAAGATTATATCGGAATTTGTTGAAAAATTTAACCAATATATGACTAAACATTAATTTGAATAAATATTAATCGCTTTTCGAAATTGAAAAAAGGGTGAATAAAAAATGGAAGCTTATAAAATGCACGATTTTATTAATACAAATGTTGAATCTCACCAAAATGAAACCGTTTTTAATTTACACATATGTGAAACAAATGAATTTGACGTAAGTTTAACAAAGTCTACAACACTGTCTTTTATCGTTTCAAAAAAGAACATTAAGATTGTTACGAAAAAATGGATTAATTCAAATCAAGAAAGCATGATTGGCAAAAGCTACATCATTCCAACGAAAGCTTTTCACTACTTCTTACCAATTATTTCTGAAACGGAAGATGAATTAAATATTCAAGTTCAAAGTTTTGGACTACATGGCGAACTTTTATTAAATGAAAGATTACTTATTGATAAAAACAACAAACACAATGCCAAAATTACTACCTTCTTTGAAACCTTAGATGAAAATGTAAATAAAGTATTACGAGGATTGCAAATTCATTGTATGTAAGACTATTACAATAGTAAAAAGGAGAATAAAATGAAAAAACTATTATTAAGCGCACTATTATCATTAGGATTTTTAACTATTCCATTCACAAATGCTGAGGCAGCTACAACAAATGATCAGCTTATCGTGAATACACAGTTAAATAAAATGGATTACTATCAAAACGGAAAATTCATAAAAAGTTTTACTGTCGCTACTGGAAAAGCAGCTACTCCTACACCTAAAGGTACTTTTCAAATCGTAAATAAAATTAAAAATCGTCCTTATTACACAGGCAAAATTAAAGGCGGCGATCCACGTAATCCACTTGGTGACCGTTGGCTCGGACTAAACATGGCAGGAACTTACGGAACAACTTATGCGATTCATGGTACGAACAATAACCAGGCAATTGGTAAGTGGACAACACTAGGTTGTATTCGTATGTATAACAATGATATACACTGGTTATTTGAGCGTATTCCCCAGCAAGCTACTGTCACTGTAAAATAACCTCAAAGCGCGATTTACATGTAGCCAAGAATTTTATGTCTTGGCTTATTTTATTTCTTCATTTACAGTAGCAAAACAACTGTATTTACATATATAATAGGAATAGATTGTGTTAGGTAACATCCAAACATTGATAAACATGGATATTAAAATTATACAGTTATAATATTTTATAAATTTTACAATACATACTATAATAGAATTACTGTAATTCTTAAATATTCAGTTTCACTAAACAACTCCCCTTGCTACTTTCATGATTATTTTATGGCGGGGGCTTATTATATGTATAAACAATCTGAGTCATCGGAAAAATGATGAATTCGAATATTGCAGTTAAAAGCGTTATTTAGGAGGTGTTACTATGACGCATATACTGGTGATTGAAGACAACCCAGATATACAAGAACTAATTCGTGAATTTCTAATGGCACAAAACTTTACTGTTGATGTCGTTGGTGCTGGAACAGAAGGTATACTTCTTTTCCAAAAAAATTCATACGATCTTGTCCTCCTTGATGTGATGTTACCAGATATAGATGGCTATAGTATTTGTAAAATTATGCGAGGACAATCTGATGTACCAATCATTATGTTAACAGGCTTACATAATGAAGAAAGTGAAATTAAAGGATTTGAATTAGGTATTGATGACTATATTACGAAACCGTTCCATTACACCGTATTTATTAAACGTGTAGAAGCTGTATTAAGAAGGGCAGCAACGAAGGAAGCCGAAGCTGCGACTATACTACAATTCCATGAATTGATGTTAAATTCTACAGCATACGCCGCTTATGTTCATGGTAATCAAATTGAATTGACAACAAAAGAATTTGAAATTATTTATACTTTACTGCAGAATCGAGGAAAAGTATTATCAAGAAGTGATTTGTTGAATAAGGTATGGGGCTATGAACATTATGGTGATGTAAGAGTTATAGATACACACATTAAAAACTTACGAAAAAAATTAGGAATTCCTTATATTAAAACGGTGAAAGGCATTGGCTACAAAATCGAATCGTAGCAAAGACAACATCACCAAAAATATTTTCATCAAAACCTTATTATTTTGTATTCTTTTATCACTTTGTCTTTATCAAGTTATTTACTTCTTAGCTTCAAACTACGATAAAGAACGTTTTGCGAAAGAAAATGGAACGCATACTACAGAACAAGCGGATTCAGATAAACAAAACGACCAAAGTAAAACGAATCAAAATAAAGCTGTATCACAGGGGGACATGTTTAATTTCCAATCTTCTATTATAGATTATAATTCTCTCTCTACAGCTATCAATCACCTTTTGCAGCCTAGCCAAACTGCAAAAGCAAAAGAACATACTCAAAATATTTCGGGGAAAAATAGCGCTTCTGCTCCACTTACAGAAACGGAAAAGCAAGTCGCTACTAATGATGCCTTACATAAACAAAATGCAGCAAATGATGCACAAGATAATCCAAAATTAACAGATGTACTGCAGCAATTAGCTCCACATATTGGCGCAACAATGCTTGCACTCTCTCTGCTTGGATCTTTAATTTATGCAAAACTAATTGCTAAACCTTTTCAATATATGAGTGATGCTTTAAAAGATATTATGAATCTTGATTTCTCAGATAAAAAACTACTCAACAAAAATACTGATCAAACAGATTTTAATTTACAAGTAGCTGCTTCACAAGTACCAAATATAGTGAAGAATTTACATGCGAGCAATCAAGATTTAAGAAATGAACTCAAAAAGGAGCAACAATTAGAACAATCTCGTAAAGAATTTATGTCTATGGTTTCCCATGAATTAAAAACACCAATCGCAGCCGTTATGGGACAACTAGATGGCATGATTCACGGAATTGGAGCTTATAAAGATAGAGATAAATATTTAAAACGTTCCTATGAAATGATGCAAGACATTAACATATTAACGGAAAAAATGTCGGAATTATCCAAAATACAAAACCCTCAATTTAAACCTGATTTAAAAGTTATCTCATTAACTAATATTATTGAGGACGTTATGAAGAAAGTAGATTATTTCGTATCTGTAAAGCAGTTAAATGTTCAATCTAACATTAAACAAGATGTACAAGTTTTAGCTGATCCTAAATTTATTCAAACTGCCATTTTTAACATTATTTCAAATGCAATTCATTATACAATTGACCATCAGCATGTATATATAAAGCTTTATGAAAAGCCAAACGGTTACGCATTAGAAGTATTAAATACAGGTTCACAAATAGATGAGGATAAACTTGCCCATTTATTTGAGCCATTCTATCGCGCAAACCCTGACAAACACGGCTTAGTACAAGGTAGTGGTCTTGGGTTATACATTGTAAAACAAATACTAGATAAACATCAATTTCCTTATGGTATACAAAACACGCCTCAAGGTGTAAAATGTTCTATTGTATTCCCAAAAGCAATGTAAAAACCTACTACAATTTCATATCCCAAATTCATACTTCGTATGAGTGGCGGAATTTTGTAGAGTATATGACTCTGTTTCGTTCGCCCGTTATCCTTATTTGGATAGCGGGCGTTTTTTATTATGTAAAAGGAGGATTTTCATGGAGAAATTTAAGTATTCATTACTCGTTTTATTCGGAGCTTGTAGCTACGGCGTACTTTCAACTATTTTCAAACTCGGATTCATTGATGGATTTTCAGCCCATCAACTATTAGGAGGTCAATATGTCTTCGGATGGATCGGTCTTCTTCTGCTCGTTCTTCTCGTTTCACGTCATAAAGTAACAAAAAAGCAATTCTTTTCCTTACTAACAGTTGGCACAACGATGAGTATGACCGGTATCTTCTACGCTATTTCTGTAGAAGAACTACCAGCATCTATCGCTGTCGTCCTGCTTTTCCAGTTCACATGGATTGGTGTCGTTATTGAAGCAATTGCAAACCGAACATTTCCAAGCCGTGAGAAAGTTATATCTATCATTATTTTATTTACTGGTACATTGTTTGCAGGCGGTGTCTTCGAAGGCCTCGGACAAAACTTTTCCACGAAAGGTATGATCTTTGGTCTATTAGCCGCCGTCTCTTTTTCATTCTATGTTTTTGCAAGCGGGCGTGTTGCTACAGAAGTTCCGCCTTATACGAAAAGCTTTCTTATGACAACAAGCGCTACTCTTATCGTATGCCTATTCTTCCCGCCAACCTTTTTAACCGATGGTGCCCTGCAAGCCGGCCTTTGGAAATATGCTTTCTTCCTCGGGTTGTTCGGCGTTGTCGTACCTGTCATTTGTTTTTCAATTGGCGTACCGAAAGTAGGAACAGGACTTGGTACAATACTAGGAGCAGCTGAATTACCAACCGCCATTATCGCTTCTATTACACTTGTACATGAAGTCGTAACGTTTATGCAGTGGATTGGGATCATCTTTATACTACTTGGGATTTTCACTCCTCAGCTACTTACCGCTAGGAAAGAAAAGAAACATAGTAGCGTGCATAGTGCATAACAAAAGACCTTTCATGTATTTGAAAGGTCTTTTTCTCTATCTCACTTTACCGCTCCATATAGCTTCCCTACCTCATGCTCAATTTGCTTTACATCAATTCGCTCAAATAGGGGCTGTACACTATCAATTCTACTTGGCAACGTATTTTGTGGTTCCCAATTTCGTTTCACAATCGATAATGTGTTTCTAACTCTTTCACTTGAAAATGGTAAAAACGGTTCAAGGAGATTTGCAAAATTAGCGATGAGATACACACAGTTATAAATCGTTTTTTCGCATGAAACGGGATTATCCTCCCTTTGTTTCCAGGGCTGCCTCTCATCGAAGTATTTATTTGCAAAACGTACTGCATCAAATATTGATTCTAGCGCCACCTTGAATGTAGTTTGCTCAATCGCCTCTCCTATATGTTTATATAATCCTTCTACTTTATCTTTCAGTTCTACATCAATACTTCCCTTCGGCACGATACCACCATAATATTTTTCAATAAACTTTAATGTCCGGTTCACAAAGTTTCCGTATGCACCTAACAATTCACTATTATGACTGTAAATAAATTCCCGCCATGAAAAATCAGTATCACGGTTTTCTGGTGCGTTCACTGTTAAAAAGTAACGAATAGAATCTGGATCATAGCGTTCTAATATATCAGGCACCCATACCGCCCAGTTTTTACTTGTAGATAATTTTCTTTTTTCCACTGTTAAATATTCATTCGAAACGATATGACGAGGAATTGCCCCTTCTCCTATTCCAAGCAATACCGCTGGCCAAATGATAGAATGAAACGGAATATTATCCTTTCCGTGCACATAATATGTTTTCGCTTCTCTATCCCAAAACTCTTGATCATCTTTCCCTGTTTTTTCAGCCCAATGTTTACTCGCCGAATAATACCCTGTCACCGCTTCAATCCATACGTAAATTTTCTTATCTTCATACCCTTCTATTGGAATTGGTACCCCAATTGGTAAATCACGTGACACAGCCCTATCTAGTAATCCTTCCTTTACATATCTCTCTGTTAGTTGAATCGCATTGTCGCGCCATGTTCCTGTTTGCTTTGCGGTTTCTACAGCCCTTTTAATTTGCTCCTGAAATGTATGCAACGCGAAATAGAAATGCTCTGTTTCCTGTACGGATGGTGCACTACCACATAACTTACATTTCTTTTCTAACAAATCGAGTGGATCTAAAATAGCTGAACACGCATCACATTGATCTCCTCTTGCTGCTTCATGACAATGCGGACATATTCCTTCTACATAACGATCCGGTAAAAACTGCGTACACGTTTCGCAATATGCTTGTTCCACTGTTTTTTTATAAATATGGCCTTCTTCTAATAAACGTAAAAAAACTTTTTGAACCGTTTTATGATGGTGCTCACTATCTGTACGTGTATAGCAATCATACGTAAAACCAAGGTTATGAAAACATCGCTGGAACTCTTCATGATACTTATTAGCAATTTCCTTCGCCGTCACACCTTCTTGTTTTGCCCGAATTGCAATCGGTGTTCCATTGCAATCACTTCCCGACACATACAACACATTCTCACCTTTTGCTCGGTAATAACGTGCTAAAATATCTCCAGGCAACAAACTCGCAATATGCCCAAGGTGTAATGAGCCATTTGCATATGGCCAAGCTCCTCCAATAAAAATACTCATTTTACATTCCTCCTTTTAAATATAAAAAGCCCCGCCCTTATCTAAAAAAAGATAAGGGCGGGGCTGTATAAACAGTCGCGGTACCACCTTATTTCGCCAATTACTCACATAATTAGCCTTAACGAGTACGGAGCTATATGCTCTTATACTGTGGTTTTGATAACGAGTACCAACTCTCGTCGCCGCCTACTATTATCATTTCATAAGTTCAGGACGAAGCTCAAAGGCCATTGTTCAAATGAATATTCTTGCTTCTTCTCAGCTACCGAAGCTCTCTGGACAGAATGATTTCATTCTACTTTTCCTTTTCAACGCTTTTACGTATAACAAGTATTGTACGACTTAATAACAGAAAAATCAAACTTTTATCCAAAAAGAAAAGGAAATCCCATCCTCCCGCCGAATACCTATACGTTCACAAAAGGAGTGATATGATTGAATCAAAAACAACTAAGCGCGCGGAATGAAAAAAGCTGGAATGCAGCTGCTTATGAAGCTTGGACGAATCGCCACGGGGCGCCAGCAGATTATGCAAAAAAGCTTATGGAAGATCCCATGCGCGAGGTAGATCACTATTTACCTTACATACAATCTCCAAAAGGAAAACGTATTATTAATTTACTCGGGTCAAAAGGAAATAAAGCTGTTGCTCTCGCTCTTTTAGGAGCTGACGTAACGGTTGTTGATATTTCAACAAGTAATGCAAAATATGCAAATGAACTTGCGGACGCAGCAGGTGTCTCTATTCAGTATGTCGTTTCTGATGTATTACATGTGCAACTATCAGAGTCATTCGATGTCGTATTGCTGGAACTTGGTGTACTCCATTACTTTCTCGATTTAAAACCGCTTTTTCAAAAAATTGCTACCTTGCTTAAGCAAGATGGAATGCTTATCCTTCGTGACTATCATCCTGTTTACACGAAATTATTAGGAGTCGACCACCCATCATTTCAGGCCAATGGAAATTATTTTGATGAAGAATTGATTGAAGATGATGTTGCTTATAGCATCCTTCTTACAGAAGCACAGAAAGAATCGCTACCTAAAACAACTATCCGTCGCTGGACGCTAGGAGAAATCATTACAACGCTCGCGGAAGCACATTTTAAAATTGAAAAACTAGTTGAAGAACATGGGCCCCATCAAAGATGGGTCTTCCCTCCTACTGCACCGGAAGGAATGGAAGAACGTGTGCCAGGTCTATATACATTAATTGCAACAGCATGCAAAAAAGGATCCCTTCACGGATAGGATCCTTTTTGCATGCTCACGCATATAAGTTGAGGTTGGAGATTACCATAATTCTGTAGAATAGGACACAAGATATTTCAACATTTCGTCTCTGACTTACGTCGTCAAAAAGGGGTATGACCAACATAACGAAGAGTAATGTTATTAGTTGATACTGATAATCGTTATCAACTAATTAGAAGTATACATGATGTTTTTTCAAATTACAATAGCATTTCTAATTTTTATTTATGAATTTTTTGATATACAAATGTATACATTTTAAGAACATTTACTCATATCAATCTGCCATCTTCCATTATCTGCTATAATTTTCATTGAACAGATTAATAACTTCATAATGATGTTTTTATTAATTCTGCTCTTAATATTTATAAATTATAATAAATAGTTTTTAAAGGTAGGGGTAACGATGAAATATGTTAGTATTCGAAAAAAACTACTGTTTACACTCTTAAGCATTTCTTCTTTATTTAGCATTGCTCTTATTGTTATTCTTTCATTCGCTATGAACCAAGCAAGTGAAATTGAAACGTTAAAAAATGATGTATCAAAACGAGCAACGATTTTAAAAGAACGCGGTGATTGGTTCCAAGCACAAGTTGCTGGTTTACAAGAATATTTACTGTCTCATGATCAAAAAGGATTGGATAAGTTTAACCGAGAAGGAAAAAAACTAGCTGATACTAGAGAGAAGGTAACAAGTGATAAAAAACTTCCAGAAGGAATGAAAGAAGCCATTTTAATGGGAGGGAAATGGCGCAGCGTCATAGATAATGAAGTCCTCCCTCTCGCTCGCGAAGGAAAATGGGACGAAGCATCCAAAATCGCTTTAGCTCAAACCGATTATGTAAATGACCTTTTAAGCCGTTTTACGAAATATGCAAATGAAGAAAACGATAAACGTGACGCATTAATTGCTGACGTAGAGTCTTCTTCATCTCTTATTCAATATATTATTTTCTTCTCACTTATTACATGTACAGTAACATCTATTTTATTAGCATGGTGGTTCTCTGGTAAACTCGTTAAACCGATACGACAAATTGATGAGAAATTAAAAGAATTAGCTTCTCAAGATGGTGATTTAACTGCTAGGTTGCACGTAACGAGTAAAGATGAAATCGGTGATATCGCCAATTCCTTTAATCAAATGCTCGCTAACTTACAACGCATAATAAAACAAGTGCAACAAACATCAACAAGTGTAAAAGAAGCATCTGAAAATGTGTTTATTGAAACAACTGCTTCTATGGAAAATACAGCAAAAACGCAAGAAACTATGAATGCTCTTGAGCATAATATTCGTTCACAAGTCTCCAGCATCGAAGAAAGTTCAACTGCAATGGACGATATGGCAACGAGTGTTCAACGTATTGCAGAATCCGCATCTTCTGTTGCTAGCCTAGCTGTTACTACTTCAGAAAAAGCTGATAGTGGTAATAAAGTCATTGAGAAATCTATTACACAAATGCATACCATTAATGAAGCTGTGAACGCTACATCACAAGTAGTGGAACGACTCATTACACATACAAATCATATTGATACTGCACTTCAATCCATTTCTAATATCGCGGAACAAACGAATTTACTCGCTTTAAATGCTTCCATTGAAGCGGCTCGTGCTGGTGAACATGGAAAAGGCTTTGCTGTTGTTGCCGATGAAGTACGAAAGCTTGCTGAACAATCTCAGCTAGCAGCAACTGATATTAACCATTTACTTCATCAAATTCAAGCAGATACAAAAATAGCATCTGAAATGATGACGCAAGGTCAGTCAGAGGCTTCTGAAGGCATTACAGTCATTCGTACTGCTGGATCTTCATTCTCAGAAATTGTTAACCACATTAACAAAGTCTCTACACAAATGCAGGAGGTGTCTGCAACTGCTGAAGAAATGGCCGCAAGTTCTGAAGAAATGAATGCAGCTTTAAATAACATTGCTTCTATTTCAAATGAAGTTGCCGCCGAAACATCACAAACAGCAACTTCAGCTGGTGACCAAGTAAACAAAATGAGTGTCGTTGCTAAAAAAGCATCTGAAATGAAAACGACCGTACAAGAACTTGAAGTTCTCGTTTCTCATTTCAAAACAAATGCTTAAAGTGAAAAAAGAGAGATTTACAATCTCTCTTTTTTCACTTTAAAATATCTCTTTCTATCTCTCATTCCGTCTGCTATAATTCCTAAAGGAAAGAAGAAAGCTTTGTTCCAGACGGAGTAAAGCTTTCTTTCAATTTTTTACATTTATTAATTCTAATACTAAGATTTCACAAAGGAGGCTTTTTATCATATGAATTTTATTAGCATTCGAAAAAAACTAATGTTCATGATGGGAACGATTTGCGCTTTATTTGGCATCGCCTTAGCTTTTATTTTATTTTTTGCTATTGATCAATCGCATCAAGCTGAAGCTTTACAAAAAGAAATTTCCCCTCTAGCAACAGAATTGAAAGAACGTGGAGACGCTTATCAAGTACAACTTTCTGCTTTAAGAGGTTATTTATTACAACATGATCAAGTCGAATTAGACAAGTTTAATGAGATGAGTAAACGTTTGGAGGATTCAAAAGATAAACTTCTTTCTAATCCAAATATTTCTCAATCCGTGAAAGATACAATGGAATCAGGATCGACTTGGAGAAAATTTATTGAAGAAAAAGTTTTCACTCTCGCAAAAGAACAAAAGTGGGAAGAAGCTTTACAAGTAGCTTATGCAGAAAATGGTACTGTTTATAAAGTAATTGGTGACTTCACAAATTATAGTAATGAACAAGCTAAGTTACGTGATCAATCTATCGAAAAAATCGATCAATCTTCGTTACAAATTGAATATGTTATCTTCCTATCACTTGTTATTTGTATTATCGTAGCTATCACACTTGCATGGTGGTTCTCTGGTAAACTTGTAAAACCAATTCAACAAATTGATAGCAAGCTAAAAGAATTATCATCTCAAGAAGGTGACTTAACAGCCCGTCTACAAGTAAATAGTAATGATGAAATTGGTACGATTGCAACATCATTTAATAAAATGTTAGAAAATCTACAACATATCATTAATCGTGTTCAAAAAACATCTGTGGAAGTACAAAACGCTTCTGAAAATATGCTAGAAAAGACAAATATATCACGTGAGGCAACGATAAGAGTTCAAAGCTCGATGTCCAACTTAAATGAAAGTATTCAATCTCAAGCCTCTAGCATGGAAGAAAGCTCAACTGCAATGGACGATATGGCAGTAAGCGTTCAGCGCATTGCTGAATCTGCTTCATCTGTAACTGAGCTTGCTGTAGTTACATCTGAACAAGCTAACGACGGAAGTACTGTTATTCAAAAATCTGTTTCACAAATGACAACGATACACGACGCGGTAAATGCTACGTCAGAAGTGGTCGAACGTCTAATCACTCACACGAAATATATTGATACAGCTGTACAATCTATTTCTAATATTGCAGAGCAAACAAACTTACTTGCTTTAAATGCCTCTATCGAAGCAGCTCGTGCTGGCGAACAAGGAAAAGGCTTCGCTGTCGTGGCTGATGAAGTTCGAAAACTTGCTGAACAATCTAAAACAGCGGCAACAGATATTAACCAATTATTACATCAAATTCAACAAGACACTGAAACTGCGAGCTCTATGATGTCACAAGGTCGTTCTGAAGCATCTGAAGGCATTCATGTTATTCGTGAAGCTGGCAATTCTTTCACAACAATTGTAGAACAAGTAAACAAAGTATCTACTCAAATGCAAGACATCTCAGCAACTGCTGAAGAAATGGCTGCAAGTGCTGAAGAAATGAACGCTTCACTGAATAACATCGCTTCTATTTCTACTGAAGTATCTAGTGAAACAGCGGCAACAGCACAATCTGCTGAGAAAAAAGTCGTTACGATGAATGAGATGACACAAACAGCTAAACAAATGAAACAAACAGTTGAAGAATTAGATCAACTCGTATCTCATTTTAAAACTGAATAGCCATTCCAAAAATATTCCTCTTCCAAGAGGGATATTTTTTTGAGCTCATTTCCTGCACTTTATGCATATATCCGTTATAATGAGAATCGATATCATTAATATGTAGGGGGTGCTACACATGTCACAACAAGCATTTGAAGAAAAGTTATATGCAAACTTAGAAGCTGTTATTGACCCTGAACTCGGTGTTGATATTATTAATCTTGGATTAGTTTATGACGTTACAGCAGATGAAAATAATAATGCTGTCATTACGATGACGATGACTTCTATCGGTTGTCCAATGGCTGGGCAAATTGTATCAGACGTTAAAAAAGTATTATCAACGAACGTACCTGAAGTCAATGAAATAGAAGTAAATGTCGTATGGAATCCGCCCTGGTCTAAAGAACGTATGTCACGTATGGCGAAAATCGCATTAGGTATTCGCGACTAAATAAAGTGAAACTTTAATCAGTGGGGGTTTTCCTCATCCCCACTGATTATCAGCCCTCACCAATCGGGATAAAGAAAGACCTGACATCCTAGTCAGGTCTTTTTCTCTTATTATTTTACGCCTACTGCATCATAAGCTTTCGTTACAGCTTGTACAGCTTTAGAGTTTTTACCATATAAATCTTCAGCTGACTGAAGTGCTGCTTGACGCATCATCTTAAAGTCAGAGTTTGCAGTTAAATATTTCGTAAGAGCACGGTAATAAATTTTTTCTGTCGCTTCACGGCCTACTCCTGTTACTTTCACGCCGTAATGCTCCCCGCCTTCAGATACTAAGTATGCAGCTTTATTATTAATGCTACTGTTAATATGAACGCCGCCATTATCAGCTGTTCCAGTGTAGCGTTTATTGTAATGATCTGGGTAACCTTCACCTGGTTTTAATGGGTTTGGAATAGACGCTGGATCTTTCAATGAACGCAGTGCATCACCAGGTTTACCAGGTGTATAAATGTCAGCACCTAAATCCCAGCTCTTCTTCTCAACCATAACACCCATAATATCAGATAACGATTCATTTAACGCACCTGATTCATTTTTATAAACAAGATTTGCTGTATGCTCAGTGACAGCATGCGTTAATTCGTGACCGATAACATCTAGTCCAGCAGATAATGGAATGAATGTTTTACCATCGCCATCACCATACATCATTTGCACACCGTTCCAAGCTGCGTTATTCCAGCTTTCTCCAACGTGAACAGTAGAAATTAGCTTCGCACCTTTATCATCGAAAGAGTTACGATTAAATGTCTTTTTGTAGTAATCATATACTTTCCCTGCATTTACATGCGCATCAACTGCCGCTTTATCTTCGAAGAACTTAGATTTACTCTTAACTTCTTCTCCCGTATACCCAAGAATTTGTGAGAATAGATTAAACCAGTTTTCGTCCATATTCTCTGCATCAAATGTATGGATACCTTGTCCTCGTTTACCATCAAATAAGTTGAATTCTCCTGTTTTCGTATCTTGAGCAATTTCAAATGATTGTTTACCGCCCAATACTCCATAACCAAATCCTGTAATGTGATCTACAGCGTTATATTTCTCAATCACATTTCCATTTGTCGCATCAACAAAGTAATGCCAATACCCTGGAGCTGGCTTTGAAATCGATGCTTTCACTAAGTATGCAAGATAGTAATTCCCATCTTTTTCATACACATATAAATCTTTTTTCACACCGTCATAATTCTTTACTTTACCAACTTCTTTTTCAATATCTGCCTTTGCAATTGTTTCTGCTTGCTCTGCGCTAATCTTTGCAAATGCAGGAATATTTTTATCCTCTAAATTCGGAATAACTTGTCCGAAGAATGCTTTTACATTATTCTCTTTATCTAGTGTAACTGTTTGATCTGAACCGTACACAGGAATGTTATTATGTTTCTCAACTAGCTTCACGTGTGTTGTACCGGATTCAGCATCTTTTTCTTCCCCAACGACATTAAAGTGTTTATCAATATTTCCTGCTAATTTGAACATATCTTTCTTACTCTCTAAATATTGAAAGACCGTCTCTTTTTTATCTAGTCCTTCCGGCGCTTTCCATTCTTCACCTATGTATGCAGGCGTTTTAAATTCTTGATGGTATTGAATTTTTTGTTCTTCCGCTTTCGTTGTCGTTGCTCCAAATGTTCCAAATCCCCCGGCGATAACAGTTAACGCTAATGCTGATGAAATGACTTGCTTTTTCACTATAACATTCCCCATTCCCATAAAGATTTTTGACACTTTTATACAATTCTTGTTTTTCAAGTTGATACCTTTCCCTAAAATTTGAGAAAGTTTTTTCTGACAATTCCACTCAAAAAAAGAGGACATCTATCGGATGTCCTCTTTTCAAACCTTTTATTGTTTTTTCAATTCAATTGCTAAATAGTGAGATTGCTCTTTCGCTACAATATGAATATCTTCCTCCACCGCTTCTGCCGCATCACGCATAACAAGTGTCTCACCATTTATTACGCTACTACCTTCAATTTGTACAAGATACAATTGACGGCCTTCTTTCACTGGAAAATGAATTTCTTTTCCAGCATGTAACGATAAAGCATATAAATTCGCATCTTGGTGAATTTGAATTGGTGCCCCGCCTTCTACTTGAGATACCATATGAAACCATTCATTTTCACGCTTGCTCCAATCAAATTTAAACTCACCATAGTTTGGTTTATGGTCCGCGCGATCTGGTAAAATCCAAATTTGTAGTAAACGTAATGTTTCATTTCCTAAATTATGCTCACTATGAAATACACCCGTACCCGCACTCATATATTGAACATGTCCACGCTCAATTGTTCCGCGGTTACCCATGCTATCTTCATGTGTTAAAGCACCGTCTACAACGTACGAAATAATTTCCATATCGCGGTGGGGATGCATATCAAAACCAGTTTGCGGTGCTACTAAGTCATCATTAATTACACGTAATGCACCGAAGTTCATGTTATTAGGATTATAATAATTTGCAAATGAAAAATGAAAATGTGTATTTAGCCAACCGTGATTTGCTCTTCCCATATTTTTATGATCAACTTTTCTAAACATATCCTTCACCTCATATTATCTCGAATTCAAGATTTATTTTAAATTTTTTCTCACTGTAACTTTTTTAGTAATTGTAGTAATTGATGTTGTTCCTCTACATTTAAATTTTGAAACTGCTTCGCTTGGAATGTTTCTTGAGGCGGGACGATTTCTTCATATAAAGCTCTTCCCTTTTCTGTTAACGAAATATATTTCGCAGTACCTTCTTGTTCACGACGAATCCACTCGAGCTGCTCCATTTTATTTAAAAGCTGCGTAATATTTCCCTTCGTAACAAATAGCTTATTTCCAAGCTCTTGCTGCGTTAAACGATCATGCCCTCCAACTTGAGCTAGTACATCAAACTGAGCGGCAGATACTTTCCATTCTTTCAAATGCTGATTCGTCTCACGAATACTTTTGTTATAAAAACGTGATAAACGAAACCATAATAGTAAACCTAGTCTATCTTCTGTTTTCATTTCATCACCTCGCTCGTTTCATACCATTAGTTTAGAACTAAACTTTATAAAAGTCAATTACTTATTTTTAGTAAGAAACAAAGAAAACACAGCGCTATTTCTCCACTATGCTTTACATTAACTTTCTATTTTTATATTCATCTAACTTCCTCTCCGCGAACTTTCTCGCATCTTTCTCAATCCATCTATCTTCGTACAATTCACTTCCAACATACAATACTTCGCTCTTATGCTGCATCGCATGACGAAATTCATGCAGTAGTGTTTTAAGGACTTGCTCATACTCTTCCCACATACAAACAAAAATTAATTGTTTTTCTTTATGATAAAAACCACCTACCGGGAATAAAAATTCCTCTTCTTCTTCTCCTAGTGATAAAAGGACATGATTCGCATCACACGTATCACAAAAAATAACCGGTGTTTTACATACTTCAATCAGTGAAAATAAATCGTCTCTAAGCCTTTTGACATCCCAAGGAAGCTCCGAATCCAACACATACCAATTCTCCACCTGTTGATATACATTTTGAAACTGGAGTTCCATTTCTCTTTATTCCCCTTTCCAAGCACCCTTTTTCTATATGTATGCCACAATATGGTAAATATTAAACGTATTCTTTCATCCTTGAAAAAATACCAATAAAAAAGGAACCTATGCCGACATAGATTCCTTTTCCGTAATCACTTTTTCATACATATCTTGTACTTTTATCTTTTTATTTAGTTAGTCTTCGTATCCCACTTAAAGACTTTATTTAAAAATTTATATACATTCTTTGACTCTTTTGTCAGAAGTGGACCTAAGATAGATAGTATAAGCACGTATAGTGCTGAGAATGGTTTCAAGACTGACATTAAACCACCGGCGATACCGATATTGGCCATAATGATGGAGAATTCTCCTCTTGAAACGATTGTTAATCCAATATTTGTTGACGCTTTATGAGATAATCCAGCTTGTCGTCCTGCAATCATCCCCGCTACAAAGTTCCCGATGATTGTAAGAAGAACCGCACCTAACGTTAACCATATCGCTCCGCCCAATGAGAACGGATCAATACTTAATCCGAAACTGAAGAAGAAAATAGCTCCGAAAAAGTCTCTAAATGGAACAACGAGATGTTCAATTCTGTCACTATGCTCTGTCTCAGAGAAAACTAATCCTAAAAGAAGTGCTCCAATTGCTTCAGCAACATGAATCGTTTCCGAGAATCCTGCAATAAAGAATAATGAAGCAAATACTACAATAATGAAAATTTCATCCGAACTAATATTGAGCAATTTATTTAATAATGGAGTCGCTTTTCTAGCTACAATAAAGAATAGAAGCATATATCCTAAAGCAATTCCAATTGAAGTAAGAGCACCTAGGAAGGAAGCATGATCTCCTAGAACTAAACCTGAAACGACTGATAAATATACAGCAAGGAATATATCTTCGAACATGATAATTCCTAAAATTAATTCGGTCTCATTATTACCAGTTCTTCTTAAATCTACTAACACCTTTGCAACGATAGCGCTAGAAGAAATCGTAATAATACCCGCAATAATTAAGATTTCTAGTAAAGGGAATCCCATGATAAATCCGTACAATAATCCAAGTGAAAAGTTAATTAAAATATAGATCGTTCCGCCAATCGCAATAGAACGTCCAGATTTAATTAGTTTTTTCATCGAAAACTCTAGTCCTAGATAGAACAGAAGGAACAGAACTCCAATCCGTCCAAGGAAAGAAATGACACTTGCACTTTCAATAAACTTGAAATCGATCACACCTATCGTCGGCGCGTGTGGCCCCACTAACATTCCAAGAACAATTAAAAATGGAATGACTGAGAATTTAAACTTTCCAGCAATTACTGCCGCAATTGCAACTAATACTAACGCTGTACCAACTTCAAAAATTAACGTATCCATCTAGTCAGTCCCCCTATTCGAAAGTAACTCATTAATAATTTTTTTAATTTCTTCTCTCTCGCCTGAAACTACAAGCATATCGCCTTCCTCAATTACTGTTTCTGGTCCTGGATTAAATAGCTTTTTCATATTCTTTTTCATAACTGCAATAATCGTTACGCTATATGTTTTTCTTATTTCAAGATCGCCGATTGTTTTTCCAAGCGCTGAAGCAGCATTCTCTACTTTAAACCACTCAATTGCCAACCCTTCAAAAACCATTTCAACATTTTCTAATGCTCTCGGCTTATATACCATTCCACCTAGTATGGCTGCAATTTGTCTTGCCTCTGAGTCACGTAATGAAATACTTGAGATACTTTCTTCATGGTCTGAATCAAAATGATACATTTCTCTACGCCCGTCATCATGAATAACAATCACCATCTTCTCGTTACCTTTCGTAACGATTTGAAACTTATAACCAATACCCGGAAGTTCACTTTCTCTAATATTCATATTTAGCTCCTCCACAACTTTTTATTTGAATTTTCTGTTTTTCTGTCTTTTATTCATCCAATCAACTTTAGAAACTCTAACCATTCAGGATACCTGTGACTTGGAAATCTTTTATTGTAATAATAAGTGGCTCCTAAAAAGATACTTAAAGATGTAACGATAAAAAATATATTACTTCTCATTTTCAAACTTTTAAGGCTTACTTTCCATAAAGTTTCTTCTTTCAAATTATCCCCTCTTTCTTGCGTTACATTTAGTTTTTTAAAATGTAAATAATTCTAAAAATATTATGATGTAACATAATCATAACATAAAACAAGTTTAAGTAACATAATTTTTTAGAAAAATTGATTCTCGTATATTTTTTGCATATAATTTTCTTATTACGGAAAAAAGGAAGTGTATTATATGGTTGATATCTTTAGCAGATTCCTTGAGGTAACGAATAATATTTTATGGTCATATATTCTTATTGCAATGCTAATCGGCTTCGGTCTTTATTTTTCTTTTAAATTAAAATTTGTCCAAATTACTCATTTCGGTGAGATGGTCAGTTTAATTAGTAAAGGATTTAATCGAAAAGAAAAAAAGAAAGATAGCATCTCCCCGTTTCAAGCATTTTGCTTAAGTGCAGCAGCGCGCATTGGTATCGGAAACTTAGCTGGTGTAGCATTAGCCATTTCAATGGGTGGACCTGGCGCAATATTTTGGATGTGGTTTATCGCAATTATCGGAGCAGCTACTAGTTTCGTAGAATGTACGCTCGCTCAAATTTATAAAGTAAAAGATGGCAGCAGATTCCGTGGTGGGCCAGCATATTACATGGAAAAAGGATTAAACAAACGCTGGATGGGTGTTTGGTTCTCACTTCTTATTACAGTTGCGTACGGATTAATTTTCAATTCTGTACAAGCAAACACAGTAACAATAGCATTTGAAAATGCTTTTGGACTAGAGCGAACGATCGTAGGGGCTCTATTAGCTTTATTAGTTGCAGTTATTATTTTTGGTGGTATTAAGAGCATTTCACGTATTACGGAAATGATTGTTCCTCCAATGGCAATCATTTATATTGGTGTGGCTATTTTTGTCGTGATTAACAACTTTACTATGTTACCAAGCATTTTTATGGAAATATTTAATGGTGCATTCGGCTTAGACCAAGCTATCGCGGGTGGTATTGGAGCAGCAATCAAGTTCGGGATTCAGCGCGGTCTATTCGCGACAGAAGCAGGTATGGGTAGCTCGCCTAACGCAGCCGCAACATCAGATGTATCTCACCCTGTAAAACAAGGACTTGTTCAAGCATTAGGAGTGTTCGTAGACACATTCTTAGTATGTACATCAACAGCATTTATCGTATTATGTTCTGGACTTTACAAAGGAACAAATTTAAAAGGTATCGAATTAACACAAAATGCATTAAGTTCACAAATCGGACCGTGGGCAAGCACTTTCTTAGCGATTATTATTTTCCTATTCGCTTTCAGTTCGCTTCTAGGAAACTACTATTATGGTGAAACAAACATCGCATTCATTAAAGAAAGTAAAACATGGTTAATGATTTATCGCGTTGCAGTTGTCGGAATGGTATTCTTCGGATCAATCGCTGCCCTTCAAACAGTTTGGAGCTTAGCTGATTTATTCATGGGACTAATGGTATTCACGAACTTAATTGCCATCTCATTCCTAAGCAAATTCGCCTACGCAGCACTAGTAGACTATTTGAAGCAAAAGAAACAAGGAAAAGATCCTGTTTTCGTTGCAAGTTCTATCCCTGGCTTACAGAATACAGAGTGCTGGGATGGACAGGATATAGAAGAAAAACAGAAGGCTGTGTAATAATTAAAAGCGGAGGCGGCTCGTCCAGAATCGCAGGCTATTTGGAGCTCTCGACCTTGAAGCGCTTTTTGCTTCGAGCGAGAGAGCGAAATGACCGGAGATTCTAGCCACTGGAGCTGGATATCACTAAAAGCGAAAGCGGCTCGTTTAGAACAAAAAATTATATATCAAAGCAAATCCCTATTACTCCACGGTAATAGGGATTTTTATTTACAACAGTTCATAATTTGTTCAAATTAATTCCAGCAAAAGGGTTGATTTATACGAATTACTAGATTATAATAATTATAAATTAGTAATTGATATCACATAACAACTCAAAAGGAGATTGATCATAATGAACAAACAAGTAATCGAAGTATTAAACAAACAAGTAGCAGACTGGAGCGTTTTATTCACAAAACTACACAACTTCCATTGGTACGTAAAAGGACCTCAATTCTTCACATTACACGAGAAATTTGAAGAACTTTACACAGAATCAGCTACTCACATCGACGAAATTGCAGAACGCATTTTAGCAATTGGTGGTAAACCAGTAGCAACAATGAAAGAATACCTAGAAATCTCTACTATTCAAGAAGCTGCATACGGAGAAACTGCAGAAGGGATGGTCGAAGCAATCATGAAAGACTACGAAATGATGCTAGTCGAACTGAAAAAAGGCATGGAAATCGCTCAAAACTCTGACGACGAAATGACATCTGACCTACTACTAGGCATCTACACAGAACTAGAAAAACACGCTTGGATGCTACGTGCGTTCTTAAATCAATAATAGACTTTAAAGCGGAGGTGACTTGCTCAGAACTGGAGGGCATTGGAGCTCCTGACGAAGAGGCGTTTTTTGCCTCACAGGAAGGCGCGAAATGACCGACTGTTCTAGTCACCGGAGCTGGATATTACTTAAAAGCGGAAGCGGCTCGTTCAGAGTCGCTTTTTTCTATGGAATGGTCGCGCGTATCAGTACATGAAATTTATATCAACGATTTTCCCTATATATCGACGATTTTTCAAATATATCAACGATTTTTTCATTATATCGACGATTCGACATAGGATATCGACTTACCGACAAATCACAACAAGATCTGCGTCCCTCTCCCCTACTCTCATCAATATATTACAATCTCTTTTATGTTAAAATATAGTAACATAGATTCAAAAAAGCTTTTCCATATTCATCATTTACTATTTAAATGGCGGGAGTGGTTCAGTTGAAAGACTACTTAATTAGAGCATTTTTTGCGTTAATAACAGTTGGGATTGTCTTACTTATAGCTAATATTTTCAACATACGTATCGAGGTGAAAGACTACGCTTTCCTCGTTGTAGTAGCAATTGGTGGCGGCTGGGGTGGCTGGTACTTGTATAAAAAACAAAGTAATCAAAATGATAAAGGCATTCCAAAGTAATACGGAATGCCTTCTTTTTATTTCCGCCTATAATAAATAATGACATTCAAACCGCTAATACAAACTATCCCAATAAACATATCAAACGACACCGAATCTCCACCTAAATTATACTCATCAACAATAAACCCAGACATAAACAACGTAATCGCCGAAACACCGATACACAATATCGAAATAAACCAAAGAGAAAATTCATTAATTAGCTCTTTCTTCTGTATTGAAACAATTAACATAACAAGAATAGATGCTGCTAAAATACTTTTAAAAACCGGCCTTAAATACACAAACTCCTCCATCTATTTCTCCTTTTCCCAAAACATTATATCTCAACATTAACATATTTAACCAAATTAAAAACACATGCCTTTTGAAGATAAAATGACATGTGTTTCCAATAATCTCTATAAAATTGTATTATGATAATTGCTTCCACTTCGTTCCTAAAACAGGACGCTCGTAATTTTGTATTTCATGAATTAATTTATCAGCTGTCTCAGCTGAAACGATTAACTCTTTATTTGACGGATTCATAAATCCTTCTTCCGCTGCGCGTTCAACCATTTGCAAAATTGGTCCATAAAAATCTTTTATGTTCAATAAACCAACTGGCTTATTATGTATACCAATTTGTGACCAACATACTACTTCAAATAGCTCTTCAAACGTTCCATATCCGCCTGGCAGTGCGATGAAAGCATCCGAAAGCTCTGCCATTTTCGCTTTACGTTCATGCATCGTTTCTACTTCAATTAATTCTGTTAACCCTGTATGAACGATCTCTCCTCGGAATAGACCGCGCGGCATAACACCTGTTACACGCCCTCCTAAACGAAGTACTTCATTTGCTACTTCTCCCATTAATCCAACGCAAGAACCACCGTATACAAGCTCATAGTCGTTCTCAACAAACATTTTTCCTAACGCTATTGCCTGCTCTTTAAATTCTGGTCTCTCCCCTAAGTTGGAACCTGCAAACACACAAATCTTTCTCATCCTTACACCCCGAAACTATATATTGTTATGATACAATGAACATTGTACAACATATTGAGGGGATGAGAAAGAAATGGATATCGTTGCATTTCAAAGATGGGTTGAGGAATTTTACGAAAAACGAAGCTGGTCACAGTATAATGCTTTTATTCGCTTAAATTTCTTAACAGAGGAAATTGGGGAAGTTTCACGCGTTGTTCGCGCAATCGAAATCGGTCGCGATCGTCCTGATGAAGACGCTAAGACAGAAGAAGAGCTAAAACAAGAACTAAAAGAAGAACTTGGTGATGTACTATCTAATCTTATTATTCTTTCACAAAAATATGATTTAGATTTGCAAGACATTATGGACGCACACGTCACAAAGCTTTCGAAAAGGTTTGAAACATCCAAATGAGAATATTATCAATTATGATATAATATTCTTGTCACAATACTAAGGGGGATTTTATGTTATCTAAAAAATTGCACGATGCACTAAACGATCAAATGAACTTTGAGTTTTACTCTGCCCACGCTTATATGGCAATGGCTGCTTACTGTACAGCCGAAAGCTATGATGGATTCGCTAACTTTTTCCTTGTACAAGCTGAAGAAGAACGTTTCCACGCAATGAAGCTTTACAACTACATTAATGACCGCGGTGAGCGCGCTATTATTACTGGATTTGATAATCCAAATAACGAATATGACTCTGTACTGAACGCTTTTGAAGTAGCACTTGAGCACGAGCGTGAAGTAACAAAACGTATTTACAATCTATCTGATATCGCTTGGGATGAGCGTGAACACGCAACAATTACATTCTTAAAATGGTTCGTCGATGAGCAAGTAGAAGAAGAAGCTTCATTCGATAGCATCATCCAAAAATTAAAACGTATTACAAGCGATTCAAACGCATTATTTATGTTAGATGCTGAATTAGAGAAACGTACATTTACGCCTCCAGCTGAGTAGTATTTCAATCACCTTAATAAATGGATTAAGGTGATTTTTTATTTCTTCTCTCAGCTGAATAACCCTCGCCACATCTTTCTTATAAAACCTAGAAACCTTTTCAACAAAATCACTATGAGTAAAAGTCCCATCGCCTTCTTCTACTATGCTCAAATATCCATGTATCAATTTCAAAAACGCTCTAGCATCTTCTCCAGTTAATTGATCAATGTTATCTATAATCTCGTCAAACTCCTTTAAGATATCCTGTTCTTCCAACCTAATTCCCCCTCTCTGTATTATTTATCATACCAAAACAAAAAAGTCGTTCATCCCTCTAAGCGAGAGATAAACGACTTCTTTACTATTTATTAAAGCATAACCCCAACGATAACCGCTGATAATATACTTACTAACGTTGCACCGTATACAAGTTTTAATCCGAATGATGATACAACGTTTGCTTGTTTACCATCGATACTCTTCGTTGCACCTGCAATAATTCCGATTGATGAGAAGTTCGCAAATGATACAAGGAAGATGGATAAAATACCTACTGTACGAGCTGATAAATCACCAGCTACTTTACCAAGGTCAAGCATTGCAACGAATTCGTTCGTTACTAATTTCGTTGCCATAATTTGTCCTGCTGTTAGCATCTCTGATGTTGGGATACCCATTACGAATGCTAATGGTGAGAAAATGTATCCTAAAATGCTTTGGAATGTGATTCCGAAAATTGAATCGAAAACACCATTAATTGCTGTAATTAATGCTACGAAACCGATTAACATCGCCGCTACTGTTACAGCGATAGAGAAACCAAGCATAATATATTCGCCTAACATTTCAAAGAATGTTTGCTTTTTATCTTCTTGTAATTCTAAAATGTCGTCTTCTTCTTTCACGTCATATGGATTAATAATATGAACGATAATGAATCCACTAAATAAGTTTAATACAAGTGCCGTTACTACATATTTTGGATCAATCATTTTCATATAAGAACCGACAATTGACATCGATACTGTTGACATGGAAGATGCACAAAGTGTGTATAAACGATTTTTCGGTAATTTGCTTAATTGATCTTTTACTGTAATGAATACTTCCCCTTGACCAACAATCGCAGCTGCTACTGCATTATATGATTCTAGTTTCCCTAAACCATTCACTTTACTTAATAGGAAACCGACTGCACGAATGATAATCGGTAAAATTTTAATATGTTGTAAAATCCCAATTAATACTGCTAAGAAAATAATTGGTAATAATACTGTTAAGAAGAATGGTGCTTGTCCATCATTTGCTAGACCACCAAATACGAAATTAACCCCTGCTTCCGCAAATTTTAAAATAGCGCCAAACCCATCTGCAATCCCTTTTACTAATACAAATCCGACTTTTGTATTTAGTAAGAAATATGCAAGTACCAATTGAATGACAAGCATAAGTGCAATTGGTTTATATTTAATTTTCTTACGATCTGAACTGATAAGGAAACCTAGTACAAATACTACAAGTAAACCGACTAGAAACATTACTATTTTCATATGTGAATCCTCCACTTCTCCCACGAGTTATCGGTCGTATAACGAATGACGTCTGACCATTGATGTTAAAAAAATTTAAAACCCCTAAATACTATTCAACTATCATCTAAAATCAGTAAGCGTTTACATAAATTGCAATTTATTAAAGGTAGCCTCTTCTCTCCTACCATACTTGAAAGTCTGAAATTGATACCACCTACAAATCAAATTGTAAGCGTTATCTAACTGAAAAGCAATATAAATTTAAAAAGATTTTTATATGTTAATATATTCCTAATTAATTGGTTTTTCTATGCAAATTTACCATAAAAAATAGCCCTAGCTATGAGCTAGGACCATCTTTTTTATAACATAACACCAACGATAATCGCTGATAGAATACTTACTAATGTTGCA
This sequence comes from Bacillus cereus group sp. BfR-BA-01381, assembly GCF_022663555.1. Classification (NCBI taxonomy): domain Bacteria; kingdom Bacillati; phylum Bacillota; class Bacilli; order Caryophanales; family Bacillaceae; genus Bacillus; species Bacillus cereus group sp. BfR-BA-01381. The sequence continues at coordinate 13,095 of NZ_JAKUFR010000046.1, read as the reverse complement.
CCGTACACAAGGCGTAGACCGAATGATGATACTACATTTGATTGATTTTCATCGATACCTTTCGTTGCACCTGCAATAATTCCGATAGATGAGAAGTTCGCAAATGATACAAGGAATACAGAAAGAATACCTACTGTACGAGCTGATAAATCACCAGCTACTTTTCCAAGATCAAGCATCGCAACAAACTCGTTTGATACTAATTTTGTTGCCATAATTTGTCCCGCTGTTACCATCTCTGCTTGCGGAATCCCCATTACGAATGCTAATGGTGAGAAAATGTATCCTAAAATAGCTTGGAATGTAATACCGAAAACTGAATCAAACAAGCTATTGATTGCTGTAATTAATGCTACGAAACCAAGTAACATCGCTGCTACTGTAATCGCGATTGTGAAACCAAGCATAATATATTCACTTAACATTTCAAAGAATGACTGTTTTTTCTTATTTTCTAATTTCAGTGTATCTTCTTCTTCTGTAATATCGTACGGGTTAATAATATGAATAATAATGAAACCACTAAATAAATTTAATACAAGTGCTGTCACTACATATTTTGGTTCGATCATTTTCATGTAAGAACCGACGATTGACATCGATACTGTTGACATAGAAGATGCACATAATGTATATAAACGGTGTTTTGGGATTTTACTTAATTGATCTTTTACTGTAATAAATACTTCTGCTTGCCCAACGATGGCAGCTGCTACTGCGTTATATGATTCTAATTTTCCTAAACCATTTACTTTACTTAACAAAGTACCAATAGCACGAATAAATATCGGTAAAATTTTAAAGTGCTGCAGAATTCCAATTAAAACGGCAAAGAATACGATTGGCAATAACGCTGTTAAGAAGAATGAAACCTCTCCTTTATTAACAAGACCACCAAATACGAAAACGATTCCAGCTTCCGCATATCCAAGAAGTGCGCCAAATCCATCTGAAATTCCTTTTACTAAAATATAACCAATTTGCGTATTTAATAAGAAATAAGATAATGCTAGCTGAATAATAAGCATAATTGCGATTGGTTTATACTTAATCTTCTTTCGATCGGAGCTTATAAGAAAACCGAGTACAAATACAACGAGTAATCCTACAAGAAACATAACAAACTTCATTAATAAAATCCTCCATTTAACTCTTCATTAACGTTGAACGTCTGACCACTCAAAACAAGAAATAATCCGAACTTTCCATTTCTCCTCCAAAATCTTCAATCGGATAAGAAAAATCATAAAACCTCTTGTTTCAAAGGCATTTTCCATTCTAACATAAATCACAACTCATATCCGCACTTTTCTTTAAAAAATTACATTTTATTATAAAACACTCATTAATGTTCGTCTTTTACTACCAATAAATATCTGGATAAAACAAAAAAAATGAGCATCAAGTTTCACTTGATGCTCACCTCATTATACCGCTTTTTCTTTATCTGCTACTTGCTCTTCCCAGCACTCTGTATTTTTCAGACCTGGAATTGAATTCGCATAGAAGACTGGATCTTTTCCTTGTTTCTTTTGCTTTACGTAATCTGATAACGCTGCAAAAGCATACTTAGAAAGGAATACGATTGCAACTAAGTTAATAACAGCCATAATACCCATGAATAGATCAGCTACATCCCAAACGATTTGAATTGTTGCTACAGACCCTAACATAACCATACCAAGTACAGCAATGCGGTACGCTGTTAATAACACTTTACTTCCATTTAAGAATTCAATATTCGTTTCACCGTAGTAGTAGTTACCTACTAATGAACTAAATGCAAACAAGAAGATTGCAACTGCTACAAATATAGATGCCCACGGTCCGATATGTTGACTTAATGCTTGTTGCGTTAATTGAATACCATTTAAATCAGCTGCATTATGCACATCTGATAAAAGAATGATAAATGCTGTACAACTACAAATTAATAATGTATCTGTAAATACCCCTAAAGTTTGAATGAAACCTTGTTTAACTGGGTGCGTTACGTTTGCAGTCGCAGCTGCGTTCGGCGCACTACCCATACCTGCTTCATTTGAGAATAATCCGCGTTTTACCCCTAATAAAATCGCAGCTCCTAATCCTCCGCCTACTACTTCTTTAATTCCGAAAGCATGTAAGAAAATCTCTTTAAATACATACGGAATTGCCGTAATGTTTGTTACAACAACGAATAATGCTACTGCTACATAAATAATCGCCATTACTGGAACAATCATTTCAACTGCGCGTGCAATTCGCTTTACTCCGCCAAAAATAATAACTGCAAGTAAACCAGCCATTACAAGACCTACTAATCTACTATCTGTTTTGAATGCCCCATCAAAAGCAGCTGCTACAGTATTAGATTGTACAGCGTTAAAAATTAATCCGAAACTTACTGTTATTAATACAGAGAAAATAGCTCCAAGCCAGCGCTTATTTAAACCCTTTTCCATATAATACGCTGGACCACCACGGAACGTATTCCCATCTTTCACTTTATAAATTTGCGCTAATGTGCTCTCTACAAATGCAGAAGCACCCCCAATTACCGCGATTAACCACATCCAAAATACTGCTCCTGGTCCACCTGCTGAAATTGCAATAGCTACACCAGCTAAGTTACCAGTACCTACACGAGAAGCTGTACTCATACAAAAAGCCTGGAATGATGATACACCACTCTTCTCTTTTTGTGCTTTCCTCGTTTTCGAACTCGCCCCATCCCCAAGCAATCGAATCATTTCACCGAAGTAACGAACTTGGACAAATTTCACACGGAATGAAAAGTAAAGTCCTAACCCAATTAACATCGCAATAATGATATATGACCAAAGGACATTATTTATATCCCCAATTACCTTAGCTAAAAAATCCATAATTGCATTGCCCCCTCTTCTTCACAATAAGAAAATTATATTCTAAAAACTCTTAGTAATCAAGAACTTTATGTTAGGTTTTCTAACACAGGTAAGTTAACTTATCTAACACACATGTTTTTTTACGTGAAATTATAACTAGTACGCGCATTTATCCAATACTAAATCACTCGCCCTATGCGACCAGTCATATCTTTAAGACAGTACGTTCCCTACAAATAACATGAGAAATGAACAAACAAAAATTATATTAATTATTACCTCTCACTCTTTTCATCATTTACTACAATAAAAAACGAGCACCGAATTCATCTCGATGCTCGCCTTTTCATTATACCGCTTTTTCTTTATCCGTTACCGCTGACTTATCCCAACACTCTGTGTTCGTTAAACCAGGAATAGAATCTGCATTGAAGACTGGATCTTTTCCTTGTTTCTTTTGCCTTACATAGTCTGCCAATGCAGCATACGCAAATCGTCCAAGAAGTGTAATCGCAATTAAGTTCGTGATTACCATTAGTCCCATAAATAAGTCCGCCATATTCCATACAACTTGAAGCGTCGCAACAGAACCGAATAATACCATTCCCACTACCGCAATACGGTAAATTGTTAACCAAGTTTTACTTTGTTTAATGAATTCAATATTCGTTTCACCATAATAGTAGTTTCCTAAAAGTGAACTAAACGCAAATAAGAAAATAATAATCGCTAAGAAGCTACTTGCCCATGGGCCAATTTGTGAACTTAATGCATTTTGTGTTAGTTCAATACCTTCTAAATTCGTTGCTTTATATGCACCAGAACATAGTACGATAAATGCTGTTGATGTACATACTAAGAATGTATCTACTAGCACTCCAATTGTTTGAATAAAACCTTGCTTTGCCGGATGCGTTACATCAGCTGTTGCTGCCGCATTCGGAGCACTACCCATACCTGCTTCGTTCGCAAATAATCCGCGTTGAATACCATATTTCATCGCAGCACCAATACCGCCACCTACAGCTGAATCTAAACCGAATGCACCTTTAAAGATTTCCGTAAACACATCTGGTATTAAATAGAAGTTTTTAATGACAACGAAAATCGCTACTGCAATATAAATAAGCGCCATTGGCGGAACAATCATTTCCGACATACGTGCAATACTTTTTACACCACCAAAAATAATAACCGCAACTAATGCAGCTAATACAACCCCAACAATATAACGCTCAATACCAAAAGCATTTTTAAATGCTAATGTAACTGTATTTGCTTGTACTGAGTTAAAAATTAAACCGTAACTAATTGTAATAAGGATAGAGAACCAAATTCCCATCCAACGTTTATTTAAACCTTTTTCCATATAATAAGCAGGACCACCACGGAAGCCACTGCCATCTTTTACTTTATAAATTTGGGCAAGCGTACTTTCTACAAAACTTGAAGACGCTCCGATAATCGCAATCACCCACATCCAAAATACTGCACCAGGTCCTCCCATAGATATAGCTAATGCTACACCAGCTAAGTTACCGATACCAATACGAGCTGCTGAACTCATACAAAACGCTTGGAAAGAAGATACACTACCTTTTTTACGCGTCTTTCCAGTTAATCCATCACTCATTAATCGAACCATTTCCCCTAAATGAGTGATTTGTACGAATTTCAATTTAATAGAAAAATAAAGACCTAAACCAATTAACATCGCAATAAGAATATATGACCAAAGAATTGTATTTGTTGATGAAATAAATTGCTCTAAAATATTCATACAATTAACCCCTCCTTTTCTCCATAAAACGAATTATATTTAAAAAACATTCAAAAATCAACATTTTTCGACAATTTGCAATTTCCAAATATTAGCCAGGCTCGCAGTAAAAATATCTTTATGACTACCCTCCCTCTAACTGTGCATACTAAAACAAAAAATAATTCACAAACAGCCCTATTGACAAAAACACTAACCTGTAACTATAATGATTACAACAGGTTGTAACAAACCTAATTACAACAAATTCATTTACTTTCAGATATACACTTTAACAAAACACACTTTGGAGGGATTTATTATGAAAATCGGAATTATCGGAGCAACTGGTAAAGCAGGAAGTCGCATTTTAAAAGAAGCATTAGATCGCGGACATGAAGTAACTGCAATCGTAAGAAACGCTGCAAAAATTACAGAAGAAAATGTAAAAGTTTTAGAGAAAGATGTATTCTCTCTTACATCTAACGACCTGCAGGCATTTGACGTAGTTGTAAATGCATTCGGTGCTCCAGCAGGCGAAGAACACCTTCACGTAGATGCAGGAAATGTACTAATTGAAGCTATGAAAGGTGCACCTAACACAAAATTACTTGTAGTTGGCGGCGCTGGAAGCTTATTTGTAGACGAAGAGAAAACAACACGTGTATTTGATACACCAGGTTTCCCGAAAGAATACCTTGCAACTGCTCAAAACCAAGGCAAAAACTTAGAAATCTTACAACAAACAAATGACATCACTTGGACATTCATCAGCCCTTCTGCACTATTCGCATTAGGAAAACGCACTGGTTCTTACAAAGCTGGTAAAGACAACCTCCTTGTGAACGCAAAAGGTGATAGCTACGTAAGTTACGAAGACTTCGCAGTAGCAGCACTTGATGAAATCGAAAATCCGAAACACGTAAACGAACGCTTCACAGTTGTTTCTGAAGCTGAATAATAAAGAAAAGCTCGTAAAACATAATGTTTTACGAGCTTTTTTATTTCTTTAAGCTTCCACTTCTTTTATACCTTCTATTTTTTCAAAACCTTGCTCTGTAATTTTAAAGAATACTTCTTTACCTATATATAACGGTCCTGGATTTACTAAAACGTTCTTTTTATATACTTTAAATCTATCATCTTCTCTTTGATACACTTTTACTACATCACCATATTCGAAAGCCACTCCATTAAATTGCTCTGCAAATACTTTCGTATTTTCAGACCCTTTTGCTGATGCCTCTTTCTTTTCTGTACCATTTTTATCGTATAATGTCATTCCCATATACTTTTCATTTTGAAATACATAATGCGTTTCACCATTTGTCGATGTTACACTCAACTTTTGCTCATCATGGTTCAATGTTACAACTGATTTGACATTACTTTCACCAGCACCATGAGTACCAAAGAACATAATGCTATCTCCGTAAATCACTTCCATCAAAACTTCCGTCACTTGCTTATTTCCGAAACGATCTTTCGTTTCTACTTTTACTTTCTGTTCACCAATTTTTGTTGTATCTGGTTTCTCCACAAATCCAATTACTTCTCCATCTTTCAATTGAACAAAGTTTCTCGCTTCTAGCTTTTCAACTTCTGTTCCGACTACTACTTGTTGTGGTTTCGCTGTTACTTCTTGCAGGGCTTCTAATCTTTCAAATCCGTTTTCAGTAACCTTGAAGAATAATTCCTTTATTTCTTTAGTTTTTCCTTCTCCCACATATACATCTTTTTGGTACCAATGTAATCGTGAAGATTCTGCATGGTATACTTTCAACACATCTCCATACTCAAACGTAAGTCCATTTACTTCCTTAGCAAAAGCTTTCGTATTCTCCAAGCCTTTTACTGCTACATTTTTCTTCACTTTTCCTTCTTTATCGTACAGTGTGAATTCAAAATACTTCTCGTCTTTAAAGTAATCGTGAATCAAATTCTTTGTGTCTGTCGCACTCAGTTTTTTCGTATCATGATGCAGCGTTATAATTGATTTCATATCGTCAGCACCATAACTCAATCCATATACAAGTAGGCTATCTCCATATGTTACCGTTAGAGGAACTTCTGTCACTTGCCTATTTCCAAAACGATCTTTCGTTTCTACTTTTACTTTTTGTGCACCGATTTTTGTTGTATTTGGTTTCTCTACAAAACCAATTACTTCTCCATCTTTCACTTCAACAAAAGCTTTTGGATCTAACTTTTCAACTTCTGTTCCTACTACTACTTGTTGCGGTTTCGCTATTACTTCTTGCAACATGTCCATTCTCTCAAAACCTTTTTCTGTTACTTTGAAGAATAGTTCTTTTGTTCCTTTTTTCTCACCTTGACCAGTAAGATTATTATTTTGATACCATTTCAAGCGATTTGGTTCTGCATGGAATACTTTCACTACATCTCCATACTCGAACTGCATACCATTCACTTGCTCTGCAAAGTTCTTTGGAGTTTCTTGCCCTTCTGCCGTCACATGTTTTTTCTCTTTTCCTTCTCTATCATATAACGTAATTCCCATGTATAACTCTTTATTAAAATACTCATGAATTTCGCTATCCATATCAGTTGCATGGAATCTCTTCTCTTCGTGCTTTAAAGTTACAATTGAAGCAATATCATCGCCATATCCTGCATATGCAATACTATCTCCATAAACCACTTCTAATGGTACTTTTGTTACTTGCTTATTTCCAAAACGATCTTTCGTTTCTACTTTTACTGTTTGTTTTCCGACTTTTAATGTAGTTGGTTTTTCCACAAATCCAATTACTTCTCCATCTTTTACCTCCACAAAAGCTTTTGGATCTAACTTTTCAACGTCTGTTCCGATTACTACTTGTTGTGGTTTTGCTTTTACTTCTTGCAGGGCTTCTAATCTTTCAAATCCATTTTCAGTAACTTTGAAGAACAGTTCCTTTATTTCTTTATTTTTCCCTTCTCCCACATATACGTCTTTTTGGTACCAATGTAAGCGAGAAGATTCCGCATGGTATACTTTCACCACATCTCCGTACTCAAATGAAAGTCCATTTACTTCCTTAGCAAAAGCTTTCGTATTCTCCAAGCCCTTTACCGCTACATTTTTCTTCTCTCTTCCTTCTTTATCGTACAGTGTGAACTCAAAATACTTTTCATCTTTAAAGTAATCGTGAATTAAATTTTTTGTATCTGTTGCACTAAATTTTTTCGTACCATGATGTAGAGTTACGGTTGACTTCAAGTCTCCCTCACCGGTATAGTTCAATCCATATACAAGTAGGCTATCTCCATATCCAACATTCACTACAACTGGAATGAAGTTCTTATTTCCTTTTTCATCTACAATTTCTACTTTTACAGTTTTTTCTCCAACTCCAGGCTTATCTTGCATAATCACACCTGTTGTCTTTACACCTTCTCCTAAATTCTGTACAAGTTCCTTTGCTTTTTTCTCATCATATGTAGTACCGATTACTACATTTTGTATTTTTTCATTATTTGGCTCACCATATGGAACTTCATATAACTCAATTTGTTTTTCACGAATTGGATTGCTATCTGTAGATAACCAAATTTCTTTTTCTAATTTTGGTAAATTTAATTTTTCAATCTTTTCTTTCGTAGCATCATTTGCAAATAATCCCCATTTATCAAAGAAAGGAATTAAATTTTGTCCTGCCACTTTTGACGTCATATACATAAACATCTGCTTTTTCTCTTCATCAGATTTAGGCAGTTCTGTATCACGTAACAAACGATACATTTGATGTAAATTCGGATAGAATTGATCCCCATAAGCTAAATGTAACTGCCAAAACATAACTAATTTCTCAAATACATTCATCTTCTCTTGTGCATCCGGTTTACCTAAATAAGCAAATGCAGCTTCATAGCGCCCCTCTTGCTCTAACCTTGTTTTATGCCCGAATGTAGTTTGAACTGCCAAAGAATAAATATTAACGGTTACTTCTCCAAGTCCATCCCATAACCAAGTATCCTGTTGATGTTGATGTCCCACTTCATGCCAAGGCCCCCATCCATCATTAGTTAACTCTTCTAGATTTAGTACCGGCTCCAAATTCCCTTTACTATAAGCTGTTCGATAATAAGTCGCATACATATAATTGTCCGTATACCAGTCTTCAACAAAATGAATAGAATGTTTACCTTGATTCGCAACACCCGCACCATCTTTTGATAAACCTGATATCTTATGTTCTATATTAATTATTTCATCGTGCTTCTTTAATAACTCAGCTGGATCTTCTTGCTTCAAATGTTCCGCCACAGTTTCAGGATGCATAGTTAATAAACTATTTTCTCCCTTCATTTCTATTGCATATGGATTAGGGTTCTCTGCCAACATACGCTTCCAATCTTTTGTCGTATGCTTTCCTAAAATAAATAAAGGATTTGGTGTACCACCTTTTTTCACTTTAGCAACTACTTCTCCTTTGCTGTGATAATTATAAAAGTATAATAGTCCCCCATTTAAAGAAGAAATTTTATTCTCACCAGGATTTAAATTGAATTGTTTAGGTTCTTCTTTTTCATAAGAATATGTACCAATATAAGCTTTAATCTGTTGAGTCCCTTCTACTTGAATAACTACCTCTTCACCTGGCTTTACATAAATGCCCGTTGGTTCATAAGGAGAAAAACTCATTCGACGCTGATGCAACTCACGCATCTCTTCTACATTACCTTTTGGCAGCAATTGATACACGCGCTCTTCTTGCTTTTTCTCCTTATCTTCAATCGTCATCTCTGCATATGCTTTAGGCACTTCGAGTCCATACGGAGTTAATAACGCAGCTAAACAAACTCCAGCTACTAATACCCTACTCTTTTTCTTCTTTGACATAATCTGTGTCCCCTGTCCTGTTTTTAGACAAACTATCCTATACATTCATTTAATTAAAGATCCTATTATTTTTATAAAAACATTTAATGAATAGACTAATACCTCGCTCACCTATATCAATTACTACCGCATTTCTCTTAATGTATTCGCTTTCTTACATTGTAAATTTTTTATGTATTACGTCCTCCTCACTTCCCTCCACTTGTGATGAGCTCTCTTCATACATAATAAGAGAATAGTAAAAAATATATTTTAGTCTTGTCATCTATACATCTAATAATAAAAATAGCAATAGGAATTTACATTTTCTTCATACACGACCATCTATAGGTAGTTTTTCCAACTGAATTGTACACGCTTTACACTTTGTTTGATAGCACTTCCAATCAGAATAATGTTACAATTTTGTGAATAAAATTCATTAATCTTAACGTTGCGATTAAAGGAATTTAATATTATTTTAAAATAAAAAAACTGCAAAAAAAGATGCTACTCTTTTATGACAGTTTTTTTATTAGTCCAGTATACGTTTCATTACAAATCCTTTTCCGTGCAGCCACTCATCTTCCATTTCACCGGTTAAATGGAACCCAATTGACTCATATAATTTTTGGGCAAGCTTGTTTTCTGGATGTATGCTTAAATACATAACTTTACGATTATATTCTTTTTTAAAATGCTCTATTAACAAACGTAATAATGGTTTTGCATAACCTTTTCCTTGGCATGCACTATCGATGACAAATTGATTTAAATATACAGCCTTTTCTTCTTCATCAAACCATCCATACATCGCATATCCAATAGGCATATCACCCTCATATAAACCTACTGAAACCGCTTCTTCTTTGTATTCTGTTTCAGCTTGTACTAAACAATGCGCAACTGTACTTTCAATGAATTTATGCTGTTCCTCTGTTACTTTTAAATTAGCAATTTCATGCCAGTTTTCTTTTGTTATTTCACAAATACGAAGGTTCATCTTTTATCTCTCTTTCTAATTTATCATCCTCATTATATCGTAACTCATCCAATCGTTAGTACTGGCGATGCAAGAAATATAAAAAAGCACTGGCACACGCCAATGCTTTTTCATTATCTCTTTTGATTCGGTTTATGCGGTTCGTTTGGAGTATGTGGTTTATTATTATCATGACCATTTCCTTTTTTCCAGCTCACCGATAACTCAGGACTTGTTTTTTCCTCACTACGCTCAAGTAATACGACTGCATTTTGAATTGTCGGTGTACCTTTATGCGCAATGCCTTGTAGTTTCGTTAAATTTCCTATTACTTTAAAGCTGAATCCACCAGCTGGTGTTTGTTTTGGAATTAAAATGCGGAACTTTTCTCCTACATTAAATTCCGTTTTTGCTTCGCCTTTTTCATTTACAAATTTGGCTCCCGCTGGTGCACCTGTTGCTTGCACTTTATACGTTCCACTTTTGGCATTTGTTTCTACCGTATATAAGCCTGTTTCAAAGAAATCATTTTTCAATACTGCTTCTTGTTCTTCTGTAGGAGTTACACTCATCGTAATTTCTTGTAATTCTTCACTAGCATTTGCCTTGGCAACGATATCTTTCGTTACCTTTTCTACATTTTTATTACGAAAATCTAAATCGTTAATATCGATTTGTTTTAATGCATTCCACACTGCAAGCTGCGTTGCATAATGTGCTTCTCTCCAATCAGAAACACCTAATTCTTGCGGGCTCTTTTGTGGATATCCATTCAATAGTACACGGTACACATTAATATCCACTTTCCCCATTTCCGGTAAATCCTGACCGCTTGGAGATTTCAAATCTACATTTAAGCAAAAAGCAATTTTGCCATCTGCCGTTTTAATAAGCTCTGTTCGGATTGGTTTCTTCTTGGACTTACTATAACTCCAATCCATTTGATACTTTGTATGGTCCATAACTTCTGCGAATGCTTTTTGAAGTGGGAATAACACAAATAAAACACTTAAAAACATAGCTAAAATTTTGAACGATTGCTTTATATTCATGTTTACAGCCCCTTAATAACAAACTTAATACTAAGTAGTATTTATTTAGAAACTATTTTTATGCACAAAAAAAGAGTGCTTTTACGCACTCTTTTTTCTCACCTTAATCTTAGAAATCAAAGTTATCAGGATCTGGACCAACACGGTGATTTTGGTTTAATGCATCGATTTTTTCCATATCTTCTTTCGTTAATTCAAAGTTAAACACATCAGCGTTTGCAATAATACGGTGTTCTTTCGTTGATTTTGGAATTGTAATTACTCCATTTTGAAGATCCCAACGTAAAATCACTTGAGCTGTCGTTTTACCGTGTTTCTCCGCAATTGCTTGTAATGTTTCATTATCTAATAATTGACCTTGCATTAATGGTGACCATGCTTCCATTTGAATACCTTGCTCTTTACAGAAAGCTTGTAGTTCTTTTTGTGTTAAACGAGGGTGGTATTCTACTTGGTTAATCATTGGTTTAATTTCTGCATCTTTCATTACATCTTGTAAGTGATGGATTTGGAAGTTACTTACGCCAATTGCACGTACGCGCTCTTCTTTATAAAGTGTTTCTAGCGCTCTCCATGTATCTTTATACTTTCCTTCTACAGGCCAGTGAACAAGATATAGATCTAAATAATCTAGTTCTAATTTCTTTAAGCTCTCTTCGTATGCAGCAATTGTTTCTTCATATCCTTGATCTGCGTTCCATACTTTTGAAGTGATGAATAAATCTTCTCTTGAAATACCAGTTGCTTCGATACCTGCACGAATTCCTTCACCTACAGCTTTTTCATTTCCATAAATTGCAGCTGTATCGATGCTGCGGTATCCTGCTTTAATCGCTGATTTTACAGCTTCTACAAGTTCTGGCCCATCTTCTACTTTAAATACGCCTAAACCGAACCAAGGCATTTCTACACCGTTATGCAATGTTGTTGTACTTTGTAAATTTTTCATTATATTTTCTCTCCTTCTATTTCACTTGATCTCTTTTTTCTAAAGTCATACTCCACGCCGTTAAAATAACAGCACCTACTACCATCACACCGCCTACCCAAGCTGTATGAATTAATCCTAACGAATTCGTTACAATACCACCTAAATAAGCACCGAGAGCGATTCCAGCGTTAAATGCCGCAATGTTAATCGCGGATGCCACATCAACAGCGCTAGGTACAAATCGTTCAGCCAATATAACGACATACACTTGTAGTCCTGGAACATTCATAAATGCGAATAGCCCCATAAAAATAATTGTGATGAATCCAGCGACTTGAAACGGCGCTGTAAATGTTAAAACAAATAATACAATTGCTTGAATAAAGAACATGTAAAATAACGCTCGAATCGGATTATGATTTGATAATTTCCCGCCAACCATATTCCCAATCGCAATTGCAATTCCGTACACTAACAAAATAATTGTAACGGTACTTGCTTTAAATCCTGTTACTTCTTGTAATAGCGGCGATAAATACGTAAATGTTACGAATGTTCCCCCGTACCCTAATGCAGTAATGATAAATACAAGTAATAGTCTTCCATTCGTAATCAGCTTGAATTGATCGCGAAATGATACAGACGTACCTTTTTTTAAGTTAGAAGGAATGAGCATACTGTTGGCGATTAAGGCAAC
>NZ_JAKUFR010000045.1:0-40218 GCF_022663555.1 Bacillus cereus group sp. BfR-BA-01381 | reverse complement strand
AAAAAACAATATTAATTGGTGATACAATGAAACATTTCACTTCCTTACACGAACGAATTTTGCTCGGAAAACGATTATATACATTATTGTTTCATGATGAACACGTTTTAGCTCGTATACTACAATGGGCTGACACTCATCCACATACTGGATCACGAAAAGATTATTGGCCACATTTATTTTCAAGTGTGAATGAATCCTTTTCAAGAGAGTTTTATAAACGAAGAATAAAAAAATGCCAATTAAAAAGTGATGCCCACCGTATATATAGCCCTGCACTTATGTATGCATGGAAAAATATGAAACATGAAGAAACAGAACATGCAGATTGGTTTAACGACTGGCAAGTCATACATTATTTAACCGATAAGGAGGAAAGGATACATGGACAAATTACAGAAGACTACTGTAAAACACTCGAAAAAATTGAGTTGGCAATTCTTGCAAAGAAAAACGTCCTCCTTCGAGAAGAAGAATAACCTTTTCGCATTAGTTATTACAATCTTATTCTCTTCTATTATCGGAACTTTCTTAGATGCTTTCTTTGTTGCGAAACAAATGTATTCCTTTCCGGTTAGACCTTTCTCATCCATATTTTCAATTAACATTGGCTTTACTTTATTTGTACTACCGATTTTAACAACGATTTTCATACAAATTTCAAAAACATTATCTACAGTTTCTAGAATTCTATTTATTATTTCAATAGGTATTTGTGCTAGCATTTTTGAACAGATTTCTGAAAGATTCGGTTTCTTTATTCATAGTTTGGATTGGAATCATACATATTCTTTATTTGGCTATATGATTTTCTTTTCTTTTATCTGGAAAGTATATTATTTCATAATTAATAAAAAAGAGTACTAAAAGGCTAGCAAACCTTTTCGTACTCTTTTTTATTATGTTTCATATATTTATTACGCATATAATTCGGATAACTCAATTATTTTATTAACAATACTTTGTTCATCTATTTTTAAACATGTGGATGCATGACCCACCAATACTTCATGACTCCCAACACAAATACTTTCCTTAGCGTGTAGAAACATTGATAAATCGTTCGAATCATTACCAAACACTACGAATTCCCTCTCTTTTATACCCAATCGTTGTAACCCTATCCATTTATCAATATTCTCAGGGCTTATATCCACGATCCCTTCATTATCATGTTCATAAATACGTATAGGAAGTTCTGTTAACATATTCATAATATATTCTTTTTGAACATGGTCAGGAAATAATACCACCTTCACTACTTCCTTAATTTCATCAATATGTACATTATTAGCCAGTTGATTAGGATCTATGTTTTTGTAGATAGGATGATTCTCGCTTCCTGTATAAGAATAATTCCAATGACTATCTATCAAATATGAAAGGCTATGTTTCTTTATTATTGAATGTATAGCACTTACCGTTCCTGGATCAAAAGTTATAACTTCAATAGTCTCCTTTCCCTTTGCAATAAATGCCCCATTCCCACCAATCATTGAATAATGATGCATATGATTTGGTAGCACCGGTAATAAGTCCCTAATCGGTCTAGCTGATGCAAATATAACCTCATGCCCTTTACTTTGACATACGTCTAGCGCGTGAATTATCCCTTTCGTTACTGCGTTCCCTTTAAAACAAATAGTACCATCAATATCAAAAATAAATTTCATATACATCACTCCTTTCTTTTTAATGTATATGAATTATTTTATAATAGAAAGGACAGATGTCCCAAAAGGAGAAACATTATGCAAAATATTGTAGATAATACCTTGTTATTAAGCTACTTAAATAACGAGTACATAAAAAAGCTATTCCAACAATTCAATCATCCATTTAAGATCCTTAGATATGAAGCGAAAGAAACTGTACTACACGAAGGCGAAATGATTGATGGCCTATATATTCAAATGTCAGGTCGTACAAAAATAACTTCAAGTGTAATTACAGGTAAAGCATTATTACTAAGATTTTGTTCTGCCATTTCTATCATGGGAGATATTGAATTAATTCAGTCCGTAAACATACAATCTCATGTAACCTCCGAACAACAGACGGATTTTCTTTTTATTGATAAAAATTATGTAAAAAGTTACTTATTACAAGATGTAATCTTCCTTCAAGAACTCATTCATCACGTCACTTATAAACTACAAACCTGTACAACAGCTTCACGTATCAATTTACTAGCTTCTGTGGAAACACGCTTTGCTAGTTATTTATGTACAGCCCGAAATCCATCTAATTTATTTGGGCGCGAAATTCATACTAAAGATCATCATGAAATCGCCTCCTTAATCGGGACAACCACCCGTCATCTTAATCGAGTCATTGAAAAACTAATAGCTAACAATATCATGCATAAAAATAATAAACAAATTGTTGTTGACGATTGGAAAGCTATTGATACCCTTTCAAATGGACTACGATATGAATAAAAATTTAATAATTATATAACCCACTTTAATAAAGAGACCGTTTTTATAACGATCTCTTTTTAAGCATAATCTTCAGTTATTGCTAATGATGTAGGATTTTGAAGGCGTTTTGAACGCAAACGATAGGCAACGATTTTCTTTTTATATTGCTTTATTACATCAACATGTTCCTCATGGCTATACAGAGAAAATCGAATCTCTTTATTCCCTTTCTTCGTGTTAATAACGATTGGTGTTCCTTCCCCGTGCGGCGGAAAATAATGTTTATCTAAAAATAGAGCTTCGTTAAATTCATGAATAACTTGTAGTTTCGTTTCCCCCTCTATATTTTTTCCGTCTATCAATATAGTGGTATTCTCTTCCTCAAGTTTTTGATGCAATTCAAATCTACTAATAATTGATTCTACAACAGAAGTCGGCATACTAGAAACTAGTACTTTAATCGCACCAAAAATAAATAATGTAACTATAAACCATGTTGTCATTTTCATCATCTCCATTACATTTTAAAATATAAATTTCGTTCCATACGGTATTAGTATACTAATGAGTATTCCAGTTACAATCATCGTTACCGAACCGATAGTCGCTTCTTTCTCGCCTTCCTTCACGAGACGACTTACCCCAATAATATGTGATGAGCAGCCCATTCCCACTCCTTTTCCAATTGTACTCGTTATACGGAAAAACTTAAGTACTGTTGGTCCGATAATAGCACCTGTGATTCCTGCAACAACTACAAAACTAGAAGTCATAGACGGAATACCACCAATTTGATCCGCTAATGAAATAGCAATAGGCATCGTCGCTAATTGCGGGAGTGTTGTTAATATGAGTTCTTGATCTATATTTAACATCTCACCAATCACTACATTCATACTCGTTAAAGCCACTATACCTACCGCTACACCGATAAGTATCGACAAAAAGTTTTTCATAAGTATTTTTCGCTCTTTAAATAAAGGTATCGCTAACGCTACAATTGCAGGACTCAATAAGCCGGAGAGAATATCCCCTCCATTCTCTCTATACTCATGATGAGAAATACCGAAAATTAGAAATAAGCAAATCATACTTGCTGTAACTGTTAACACTGGTAACGTAAATGCGAACGTAAATTTTTCATATAGCTTTGTCGCCAAGAAATAAATTGCTACAGTAATAATAATTAAGACCATTTGAATCGTGCACCTTGTCGATTTTATTTTTTTGATGTGACTAATAATTGACTTATATACCCTGAAACAATCAAAGTTACTGTCGTGCTTGCAACTACTAAAAGGAATATAATACTTCCCTTACCAAAAAGAAAAGACCCGTATTCCATCAGACCTGTTGTCAAAGGAATGAGAAATAACGGTAAAAATACGATTAACTTTTCCGCACCTAACTCAAACCATTTTAACGGTAAAACGCGAGTGGAAAGGAGCAGGAACAGTATTAACATCCCTATTAAACTTCCTGGCATTGATAGATGGAATACTCCTTGAATCCACGTACCCACTAGGCTAAATACATATAGCACACCTACTTGAAGTAAAAGCGTCACGTACTTCATTTCTTTCCCTCATTTCACTATCACACATCCATATTATGAAATCTCATGTAGCGTGTCGGCAAACCGTTTAATTCCAAGTTGAATTTGTTCTATATTCGCTCTACCAAACGTAAATCGTATATATTCATTTTTCGAACCTAAAACACTGCCCGGAACAAATGCGACACCATTCTGTATAGATTCACCTAATAAGTGATATTCATCAAACTTTCCTTTCACTTTACACCATACATGTATTCCACCCTCTGGCACGAAACATTCAACTCGGTCTCCCAATGTTCCTTCAAGCTCTGCAATTAATACATCTCTTCTTTGCTTCAATTGTCCACGAAGTATCGTAATATGTGTATGGAAATCCTTTGATTCTAAAAATTGATTTGCTACCCACTGCGTAAATACACTATGGCCAAAATCAACTTGTTGCTTTGCATCTGCTAAACGCTCAATTACACGTGTAGGACCAATTATCCATCCAATACGTAATCCTGATGCAACAATTTTTGATAATGAACTTATATAAAGAACATTTCCATTTTGGTCCATTGATTTTAATGTCGGGTTCACTTCTCCATTAAAAGAAATTAAACTATACGGATCATCTTCTACAATTGGTATACCGAACTCAGAAGACAGTTCTAAAATTTTTTTACGTCTCGCTAATGAAAGCACAGTACCCGTTGGATTTTGATAATCTGGATTCAAAAACACCATACGAATGCGATGCTTTTTGTGCAAATCGATTAAGTCATCTGGATTCATTCCATACTCATCAACAGGTAAATGAAATATGTTTAAACCGGCCGATTTAAACATTGGAAGCGAAAAACAATACGAAGGATCTTCAATCGCGATCGCATCGCCAGGTTTTAATAAACATTGAACGATAAGATTAAGCGCCTGTTGTGCTCCTGACGTAATAAGAATAGAGCTTGAATCTGCTTCAATTCGTTTATATTGCTGAACATGTGCTGCAATTGTTTTTCTCAACATCTCATTTCCAAGTGGATGGTCATAGCCGAGGTTTTCCATAAATGTTTTCTCCGATAAAATTGTTCGAAATCTATCACTTGGAATTAATTCTGGTGACAGTTCACCACTTGCTAAATTAATTAAATCATCTTTTTGTGTTTCCGTTCGAATTTGTTGAACGAGTGGTACGTTAGGTAAGAACGATCCATCCTCCACGTACCTACCCCAGTTCGGTATTCGTTTATGTGAGACACCCCATATGTCTGTATTGACCCGTGTTCCGCTTCCCTTTTGTCGTTCTACTACTCCAAGTGATTTTAATTCTTCATATGCAGCTACTATCGTACTCCTATTCACCTGTAATTCTTTTGCTAACATACGCTCCGAAGGTAACTTACTTTCAGAAGGAAACTCACCTGAAGAAATACCCCTTTCAATATAATCCGCTATTTGTTTATATACAGGCGTCTTATCTGCACGATTTGGTTTCCATTCCATATAGTTGCCTCCTTTCAAAACAAACTATCCTCAATTTATTACTAACAGTATTCACTCTAAAAATAGTATTAATTAGTCACATCTTCTTATCCGCAAATAGATATATCCAAAATGACTCTCTTTCTGATTACTCGATAGCTTCTAAAATTCCAACTTCATACTCTCATTTCAGTTCTTTTACAAACTATCAGATCATTACCGCATACCATGTTACCCCAACTAGTAGAACAAAAAGAAGAAGAATATAGATTGCAGATAAGTTTTTCACATTTCTTTTTGTAGACTTACCGTAATTCTCTTCCACGTTTCTTGCAACTAGTACAGTCCCAAATAGCGATACAATTACAATAATAACGACTAGTGAAATTGCAAAACTCATTGTCTTTCACCTCTCTAAGACCCATCTATTTTAATTAAAGAACTTACATAAAAACCTTCCTCTTTAAAACGTTGATAACATACTACCTTTCTTCTCTTATCATAATAGATGTTTGTAAAAAGCGGACCAACCACTTTCGTGTTTTTTTGCTCATCCACTTTAAAAATAAAAAGCAACTGATCACTTAGGATCAGTTGCTTTTTTCACACGATAATTTTTCATTTAAAATTAATTCGATTTAAAAGTTTAGTCTTTTCATAATGAAACATCGACTGAGATAACTCGAAAATTGTTCCATTTACAAGATATACTGTATTTTCAATAAGAAGCGCCGGATCACCTTCATTTAATTCTAAAAGCTGTGCATTTTCTTTATTTACTTTTTTACAACTAATAACTTTATCAGCAAAACCAATATTTAATCGTAAATCTTCAATGAAATAACTGTATACAGAGCTTAATGCTATTTCTTCGTTCAAATATGGAATAATATCTTTTTTGAAATAACTTACTTCAATAGAGAACGGCTTAGCATCTACAATTCTTAAGCGCTTCAAAAAATACAACCTAGTTCCAGCTTCGCATTGCATCCGCTTTGCTATCTCTTCGTTCGCATCTATTACTTCAAGCCCTAACACTTTCGTTTCAATATTTTGTGAAACAAGATTCTTCGTTAATCCCCGTAAACTTCCTAAATTAATGTAATCTGTTACAGAAGTTTCGCGTAAAAACATGCCACTACCTTGTACTTGAAAAATATAACCTCTATTCACAAGCTGACTAATTACTTTACGTATCGTATTACGGCTTACTTCAAATCGATTCATCAACGCTTCTTCTGTAGGTAGTTTTTTCGTTTCATTAAAAAGCCCATCTCGAATGTTTTGCTCTAACACATCTGCAATTTGTTTATACTTTGCACTCATACACTTTCTCCTAAAATACTCTTTTATCTGTTATAACTCTTCCCCTCTCGTTTCGATCACATGTTTATACCAATGAAACGAAAGTTTCTTCTTACGTTTTAAGTTATCATTATGATCGATAAAAATAAAGCCATATTGCTTTTTATATCCATTTAACCAACTTAAAAGATCAATCACTGACCATGCATAATAACCTTTTAAATTAATTCCCTCTTCAATTGCACGCTTCATTACTTTTAAATGCGCTTCAATAAATTTAATTCTCGGAACATCTACAATTTCTCCGTCAATGATTGGATCTTCATCACCAAGTCCATTTTCCGTTACATACATCTTTATGTCACCGTAACGCGCTTTCAACATATGCAATCCCTCTAAGAAACCTTCGGGAGATATTTCCCATCCCCATTTTGTATATGTTTTATCATCCATTTTAACTGTTCGATAAAAACCATCAAAAGAAGGATTACCTGGAGCAAGCGTTGAGTTTTCTCGAGAATGTTCCTCACTCTTTATATCCATATCGTATCTTTCTACTCGTATTGGTTGATAATAATTCAAACCAATAAAATCATTTTCTTCTGCATTTTGTTTAATAATTTCTAATTCTTCAACCGTCCAATTAGGAGTCCACCCTTTTTCCTTTAATTGTTGTACAACATAAGACGGATACTCACCTTTTAAAACTGGATCATAATACCAATACGTTTCATATTCATTCGCATGATTTGCTGCTTGTATATTTTCTTTTTGGTTATCCACACTATAAGCAGGTAAGAAAACATGTGTAATCCCAATCTCACCATATTGTTTCAGCTGCTTGTATACCGCAACTGTTTTCGCATGTGCATAAAATACATAATGAGTCGCTTGAAAGTACTTTGGAACATCATTTTGTATTCCTGGTGGATGTGCACCTTTTAAATAACCTAATCCACAAAACATTACTGTCTCATTAAAAGTAATCCAATGCTTAACTCTGTCACCAAATGCCTTAAAACAAGTTTCTGCATATTTTACGAAAGCCTCCGCTGTTCTTTTATTCGTCCATCCACCATCTTTTTCTAACGATAATGGTAAATCCCAATGATATAAAGTGACAAACGGTACAATCCCGTATTTTAAACATTCATCAATTAAGTTGTTATAAAATTCAATCCCTTTTTCATTTACCTCTCCATCTCCAGTCGGCAATATTCTTGCCCAAGAAATAGAAAAACGATACGATTCTAATCCCATCTCAGCCATTAAGCGAACATCTTCCTTATATCGATGATAATGATCAACAGCTACATCACCATTTGTTCCATTGTATGTTTTGCCAGGAATTTTTGAAAACTCGTCCCAATTCGTAACACCTTTTCCATCTTCATTCCATGCACCTTCTACTTGATAAGAAGCTGAAGCAGCTCCGAATAAAAAATCATGTGGAAACTTCATAGTATATACCTCCATTTCATTACAACAAATTAAATTCAATGATACATTTATAATTTATTGGTACAAATTTTATATGTATGATTATATCTTATGTTTTTATTTTTTTCTATTATAAAAGTACAATTTCTAATGTTGGTTATTGGAAAATAAAAAGAAGCGACGTATTTTATCGCTTCTTACTCTCATCATCTTTATTCTTTTATAAGTGACTTATTCGCTCTTATAACTTCTTGATACAGCAGTGGTGACCACTTTTCATTTATATAGTCTTGAATAATCCATCCTACTCTTGTAGGGTTATTTTGTTTTATATAGTTTGCAATTTCAGGATTTATATAAGAGGCATAGTAATATGGACTATTCCATGCTGTACCACCAGAAGACAAGCTTGTAAAATTAATATATAGATGATTTAAATCCTCACTATCGTTCATCGTTTCATTTATCGTATCTTTAATAGATTTTACTTTCTCATCATAACTCACTTTATATTTATCTTGTACTGTTACATGTACATTTTGATTTACAGTTGTGGTAAACGTCACATTATCTGGCCAATAGAAATTATTATATCCTCCAGATTCATTACTACCACCATATCTTTTTAGTAGTACAATTTTCCCACGAGCATCTCCCAATTTTATATTTCCTTCTGTTTTTAAAAAGATAGGATCCACAAAATAACTTTTTTCAAACGTATTACTAAAGGAACTTTCTGCTCCTTTCATATCCTCATACTCTTTTTTTAAAGACATAATAATCGTTTCACTTGGGTTATCTTTTAAAAATTGTTTCGCTTCGTTTATGAATTCATGCAGTGTTACATAAAGATATAATGGCCCATGATGAAGGACTATCGTATTATCATCTGTTAAACGTCCTCTTATATCAAAAATACGAGCTCCATGATCCATTTGGTAACGAAAATCATATTCTTGCGTCATTCCCCATACTTGCTTTATTGGATTTTGTAATTTGAACGTCCCGCTATCATGTGTTCCTGGAATTGAAATTCGTGCTAATGGGATATTATCAGGTATAGGTTGCATCCACTTTGACCAATTTTCAAACTCATTAACAGAGCTTGCTGCAACTACTTGCTTATCATGTAAAGCAAATACAAATGTGATAAATATCGTACTACATATGAATAATTTCAAAATAAATTTCTTACTGCTCATTATTATTCCTCCTTTTTCTGTTTTATATCAAACTTATTGAATATAATATAATCTGGTGAGTAAAAAATAAATAACATTTCATAAATATGAAATATTACATAGAAGTAAAGTTAAAAAATCATTCACATATCCTAAATTAGAAAAATTTAAAGGAACTTCACCTGAAGTTCCTTTCGTTTACTTTATATTCAATACATATGAACCATCTTTATTCTCATACTTATAGACGTATAAATAATATTTACCTGGCTTTGCATTATAAGTACCTTTAACTACATTTCCTTCGTTTTCACCATATGCTACATAGTTATTTAAATCTGATTCATGATGAAGCACCCATGTCATCCCAATGTTTTGTTCATTTAATAGAGAAATAGTAATATTTTCTGGCGAGTCAATTTGGAAAGTAAATACATCTACTCTATCACTATTGTGTAGTGTCCCTTTCATCGGTGTATGAAAGTTAACTTTATTTGCCTGTATACGTTCATTATTTGGTTCATTTTCTGTTACTTGTAACTCATTTCCACCGTTTGGTTTTCTTTGTCCATACCCTAAGTTTACTAGTATAGACTTCAAATCTGGTAAAACACCAATTCTATCTGAATATGGATCTTTAGATTTTGTTCCTGTATTCTGGTTGCTTAATATTGCTCTTAGTTCACTCGGTCTATATGGTTGTCCTAAGTTTTCTTTAGCAATGCTTTGTACTAAAGTCGCTGCTCCGGCAATAATAGGTGACGCACTCGACGTGCCACTAAAGCTAGATGTATAAAGATTTACAGCACTTCGACTTTGCTCGGCTGTAGTTGTATCTACGTTTTCTCCCCAACCATACACATCAATACGGCTTCCATAATTCGAAAACCACATACGTTCATGAGGGAAAGATGAAGAGCCCGCTCCTACCATAATTGCACCTGAATCTTTAAAATCTTTACTATTACGATTTAAAATTTGTTTACCATTTCTATCTTTAAATTGATCTAAATCATTCCAACCATTCGCTCCAGCTTCTATAATGACAACACCTTTATCTGTACCAGCACGAATTGCATCAAAGATATCTGGTTGTACCTCAACAGGTAAATATTTATCACCATACCCATCAAAGGAAGCTTGTGCCTCTAATAATAAAACATCCCCAGCTTCTAACTGATTTATAGCACTTAATATTGCATCAGCTGTATTATACTGTCCGTTATCTCTTATTTGAGAAATCACCTTTGCTTTCGCTTTTGGCGCAATCCCAATATTCCCAACTTCATTGTCCTCAGAGGATACAATTCCTAGTACAGACGTCCCATGACCGACATGTTGATCTATATTTCTTCCAGACATTAATTCAATATTTTGATGTACTAAATCCTCATGATTTAATAACCATCCATATTCCATATCAACAAAGGTTACATCACTTCCATTACCGCCTCGGACTCCCCAGGCGAAAGGCGCATTAATACCAGATGGTGCTGCTTCAAGATAACCTTGTTTTTCATATCTAGGATTGTTATTAGGATTAAAAGATACACTTAATGGCTGTACTTCCGGTGGTGTTATTTTTTCTTGTTTCTTTATATACACATCTTCTATTAAAGAAGATGTCTTTAACTTATCTACTAGTTCTTCCTCTTGCCCACCATGTTGAGCTTGAAGAATATAGTAGTTTAATAAACTTGTAGATACATTATTAGGTGCTCTCACTTCAAGGTTTTGTATTTGTTCCGGGCTTACAGATGTGAATAAACGAGTAAATGTTACATCTGGGTATTCTGCCAAAAGATCTTCTATTACTTTATCGTTCGTTTGAGATTTTATTTGTTTTTCAATACCATCTTCATATGGAAATTTCAAATCCGCTTTAAATTTTACAATGATTTGCTTATCTGTTTCTTGTTCTATTCCTAATTTACTCTGCTGTTCTATAGAATCAGCATGTACACTAGTGACAGTGCCTCCTATTCCTAAAAGTGTTGTAATAATTACAGTTGACGTACACATTTTTTGAAATATTTTCATTACATCAATCCTCCCATTAATAATGATTAATTATTATATTAATCTATAATGATTTTATTTATATAACATATTCCCTTTCTACTAAATAGATTATAGTAATCAGCAATATGAACTTCAATGTATTTTCATATGCAATATTTCATATTCGGACTCTACACTAAATAAATAAGAAACTTATAATGATTATTTATTTTATATGTGCTAATATACTTACATTGAAATATTATATATAAACATTTTAAGCTACATTACTTAACCGTTTTACCTTATTTTTCCTAGGAGGATTCACAATGAAATTATTAAAAATAAAACATATAATCCCTTTATCTGCAGCTGCAATTACATTCGTATGTAGTCACAGTACAGCTGAAGCTTCTACCATTCATACAGTAAAAAAGAATGATACACTTTGGGGCATTAGTAAACAATACGGCGTTTCAATACAATCCATTAAACAGGCTAATAATAAAGGAAACGATCAAACTTTCATTGGCGAACAGTTACATATCCCGGGTTCCGTCAACTCAAATGAAATCACTGTTCGCCAAAACGCCAAGCCTGCGAACATTTCTGGACAAATTATTTATCAGGTACAACCGGGAGATTCATTAGAAATGATAGCAAAGCGTTACAATGTTACCGTTCAATCTATAAAACAAATGAACAACACAATCGAAAACAAGCTTTATACAGGACAACATTTAAAAATCAACTCAAGTATTTCAGAAAAAGAAAAAGACTTAATGGCACGCTTAGTTACCGCTGAAGCAGGTGGCGAATCGTATAAAGGTAAAGTAGCAGTAGCGAAAGTTATACTAAACCGTGTAAACGCAAAAGGTTTTCCAAATACAATAACAGGCGTTATTTATGAGCCTATTAAATACGGATATGCATTTACTCCTGTTACAGATGGAAGAATTAATCAGCCTGCAAGCGCAGAAGCAAAAATGGCTGTAGAAGAGGCTATCTCCACAAATGGAATACATTCTGATTGGCTTTATTTCTATAACCCGAAAACATCAACAGACAAGTGGATTACGACACGTCAAACAGTAGCAGTAATTGGTAACCACGTCTTCGCTAAATAACATTTAAAATCATTAACAGACCTCTTCACTTAAAAGGTCTGTTTTTTTGTATGTAAGAATTTATTTATCATGTGATATAGTGGTCTTTGAAAACTAATTCTTCTTGTAAATAAAGACACTTGTATTTACTTCATCACTCTAAGAAATTAAAAAAGCGTCAAGTTCAAAAACTCCCCTTTATTAATAAAATTTATTTCTTACCTTCATAAAATTGTTATACACTAGAAAAATAAAAAACAAACTATTCGTTAGCAGGTGAAAGAATATGTATGATGTTACAATTATCGGCGCTGGAGTAAGTAGCATTTTTCTGGCTTATTCACTAGTTAAAAGTAACAAAAAAGTTTTAATTCTTGATAAAGGTAAAGCGCTAGGAGCTCGCCATTGTCCTTTAGACGAAGGAAAAGCGTGTAATTGTACTACATGTGATAAATATTTCGGATTTGCTGGTTTAGGAAAATCTGAAGGGAAATTTAATTATACAAACGGATTTGGTGGAGAACTTGAGCAAAAAGTTGGTAAAGAGGGCTTTATACAACTTATGGCTGAAGTAGATGAAATTCTATGTCAGTTCGGAGGAAATTCAGTTTCAAAATATTCTACAGAAAATCCAAATCTCAATAAGAGAGCTGCATCGTGTGGTTTACAAATGCTAACAACAGAAGTACGGCATCTTGGTACTACCCTTTCAAATGAAATTTTTCAGCAACTCTACGAATTTTTACTTACGAAAATAAATATACAATTTCATATAGATGTACAACATATTATGAAACAGAAAGATCATTTTACTATAGATACAAATGAAGGAACATTTCAATCTAGGCAACTAGTATTTGCAACTGGGCGTTCCGGAGCAGATTGGTTAAAGGAGATGTGCACTTCTCTACATATTTCTCAGGAACAAACTCGTGTAGATTTAGGTATCAGGGTAGAGATGAAAGAACACCAATTACGTTCTATATTAAAAGATACATTTGAGACTAAACTTTCTTATGAGCATGAAGATTTCACAGCGACTACATACTGTATGAATCCAAAAGGACGCATTATTAGAAAGTACGAAGAAGGTTTAGTTATGCCTGACGGTCAAAATTTTCGAGAGAAAGGAACTGGTACACCTAACTTAAATTTCACTTTATTTATCCCGCGCTATTTTCCAACTCTCAAAGAAGCAAATGTATATGCAAGTTCAATTATTAAAAACATTAACCAAGGACGAGATCGGATTGTTATACAGCGCTTAGAGGACTTACTAAATAAACAGCCTACAATAGCGAACGACATGAAATATAACCGTATACAACCTACGCTACAAGGAGATTATGGAGATTTGAATACAGAAATTCCTCCATTATATATTGAAGGACTTAAAGAATTTTTATTACGATTAGAACAATTCATCCAAGAACCGATCGATACAGATACTTTATTATATGGAATTGACGGAAAGTTTTATGCTCCTACGATAAAACTCAATAATCATTTTGAAACGAGTATACCTGGCCTATTTTTAGTTGGGGATTGTTCAGGCGTCACTCATTCATTATCTCAAGCTGCTGCAAGTGGGTTATATGTTGGAAAATATTTATCTCACATTTAATTTCCTTCATTCAGATTGCAATTAAATATTTTAACTTCCATAGTAATAGCTTACTATTTCCCCACAAAAAATCAGGGTTTTATGAGATACATATTTAACATAGCCATTGACATTCAATTCTCACAAATTGAATGTCAACAGTTTTAAAATCCTCTATTCATTTCCATTTTCATTTGTTCGATATTTTGTAACATCATCATAGTGTTTAATATGTTAGGATGTCTATAAGTATTTTTTACTACAACTATGACTTTTTCTGCTCTGTTCTAAAAAATAGATTTACGCTTTAAAATTCCTCATTGTACGTATGTGAATACTTTATATTATTACCTTTAGAAACCATTAACTAAATGGTTCAGTATACTCTAATAGTTATAAAAACATAATATATAACACAAGTTAAATAAATTGCAAAAAAAGGAGTAAAAATGAAAAATAAAATCAATTTACAAATGCAAAATATAAGCTTTGTTTTAATAATTGCTTTAGCAGTATGGTTAAAAACATATCTTATTACAAGGTTCAGTTTTGATTTAAAAATTGAATCTTCTACACAAGAGCTTATTTTGTTTATTAGTCCACTCGCTACATCATTAGCTTTTGTCGGATTAGCATTATTTGCAACCGGTGAAAAAAGAAATTATATCGCGCTATGTATCAACTTCGTATTAACAATCGTACTCGTTGGAAATGTAATGTTCTATGATTTTTATAGCGATTTCGTTACGTTACCAGTACTTGGACAAACATCAAACTTCGGACAATTAGGCGGCAGTATTATAGAAATATTGAACTACAAAATTATACTCGCATTCGTAGACATTATTTTCTTCTTTATTTTATTGAAGAAAAAATCAATAGTCTTCCAAACAGGACGTGTAACTCATCCGGCACGCTTGTTATATTTTCTTTTAACGATTGGTGTATTTTTTGCTAATCTACATCTTGCAGAAAAAGAGCGACCTGAACTATTAACAAGATCATTTGACCGAGTTATGCTTGTTAAAAATTTAGGACTATACACGCATCAAGTTTATGATTTAACACTGCAAGTAAAAGCAGGATCACAAAAGGCACTTGCTGATAGTAGCAAATTACAAGAAACTGAAAACTACGTGAAGGCAAACCAAAGTGAGCCGAACCCTAATATGTTTGGTGTAGCGAAAGGAAAAAACGTAATTGTTGTCACCCTTGAATCCCTGCAAACCTTTTTAATAGGAGCAACAGTTAACGGACAAGAAGTTACACCATTTTTGAATGAATTCATAAATGAAAGCTATTACTTTGATAACTTTTTCCACCAAACTGGGCAAGGAAAAACATCCGATTCTGAATTTCTAATCGATACGTCATTGTATCCATTAAATCGAGGAGCTGTATTCTTCACACACGGTAACAACGACTATACTGCGACTCCAGAAATTCTACGTCAGCAAGGTTATTTCACTTCTGTATTCCATGCGAATAACGCCACATTTTGGAATCGTAACATCATGTACTCTGCTCTCGGTTATGATCGTTACTATAATGAACTTGATTACAAAATTACGCCCGAAACAAATTTAAATTGGGGCTTAAAAGATATCGAATACTTTGATCAATCAGTAGATATATTAAAAACTGTTGATCAACCATTTTACGCTCGTTTTCTTACTTTAACGAACCATTATCCATTTACGTATGATGAAGATACACAATTCATTGAACCATATAACTCTGGTAATGGCGTATTTGATCGTTATATCGTAACAGCACGTTACTTAGACGAATCAATAAAAAAATTTATTGAGCGTTTAAAAGCTGAGGGAATGTATGATGATTCTATTATTGTTTTATATGGTGATCATTATGGCATTTCTGAAAAACATAATCGCGCGATGGCACAGTTTTTAGAAAAAGATCAAATAACAGAATTTGACACTTTAAATTTACAACGCACACCTTTATATATTCATATCCCTGGACAAGCAGAAGGTCGAACGATTTCAAAGCCTACGGGACAAATCGATATGAAACCTACTATTCTCAATTTATTAGGAATTGATAATACAAACGATATTCGTTTTGGCCATGATATGTTTTCGGATGAATATGCCGGTTTTGTTGTTTTACGTGATGGTAGCTTCATTACAGACAAGTATGCATACAAAAACAATACTTTCTATGACCGCATAACAGGTGAAATTGTAGACTTGCAAAAAGAAGAAGCACAAACACTCATTAACCGTGCACAAAATGAATTACGAATGTCTGACAAAATTATTGAAGGCGATTTATTACGTTTCTCAGAAAGTAATAAAATTAAAACTGGTGAAGTACAAACTAAAATTAAAGAGACTGAAAAATAATCTTAATATGAAAAGGGAGCAACTCGTTACAGTTGCTCCCTTTTATTCTCCTATAATACATGATGCAGTTTCATATATTTCATTTTTATTCTACGCTTGTCTCTAAACTTACATCTGTATAAGCATGATCATCACCTATATGTAAAATCACTTCACATTGACGTAATCTCAATTCAAAGAGCATGATGGAATCATGATAAACTTCAGGGTTTGATTTCATTTTATGTAACATCTCTTGTTTTTCTTGTATTTCTAATTGTATATTCTCTACAGCTTGTTTCAAGGAGTTAAATGGATTCCTAAAGAATATATGAATATCTCGCTCTTGTGTGTTTTCGAATAGCTCAAATTGCAAGAAAAATTTCTTCATAATAGAATCCGTTACCTCGGTATAATCTTCATTTTCTACATACTGTTTGTATTTGTTATATAGCATAGTTTTGTTTTTCGGAAGAACTCCAAATAATTTACCGGCACTTTTCAATAAAAATTGTGCTGGCGTAAATCGACGTAAAATATTTACTTCATCCATTTGTATTCTAGTCGTCATTCTGTCAGTATCTCTGCGCCAGTCATCAAGCACTTTAAAGTCACATTCTAACTGTATTCGATTTTCTCCAAATAAAGAATTAAGTCCTTCACTAAGTTCTTCTAAGTACGATTGACTTTGAAGGAGCTCATTATGAGAAGTGGCAATCCAATTTTGCATAGAAAGAGCAAGATTAGGTAATACAGTTTGTTCTAAATATTTATGCACTCTTTCGTTCATTGCTTTATTTAGTTCTGTATCCATGTGACCGAAATCACTGTCTTCACTCATTAAATCAGAACAACTCTGTAATATCTTCGGTATATTTTCAGTAAGTTCGTTCGTAATTTCTATTTTCATTGTACGATATGACTGTGTAATGAAATGAATTTTTTCCCTCTCAAATGCAGTAAGGTTATTCATGCTACCGTTTAGTTTCACTAGCATATCTTCATTCCAATTAATAGCATCCACTAGATTATTTTCTTTCTCAACTCGTTTATCCAAAAGATATGTAATTGTTTTTCGAATGAAAAATAATAGCTTTTCAGTACGTTCTGCATCGATATTTTTATGATTAAAGTTAAAATGAATAAACTCTGTTAATTCATTCAATTGTTGATTACTTGTATATAACGAAGAGTAAGGGAAAATCCTCGCATGCGGGAAATATGTGTTTATTCTCGTTGCCGTATCATGTAGTACTCTTTTTACTTCTGCTTCACTATAAATGTTATCAATTTTATTTAATAAGAAATGCACTTGTAAATTTGGTGTATGCTCTTGAATGTTTAATAGAATATCACGCTCTTTATCAGTAAAAGGTGAATCTGCATTCAATACAAACAATAATTCATCTACGGAATTTAGATATTCAAATACCTCATCCCTAGTGTCGTTATTCCTATTAAAACCGGGTGTAACTACAAATGTAAGTTTATTTTCACTTAAAAATCTGCATGGTAATTTAAATTCGACACATGCTCTATCTCTATATGTTTGATGGTGCTGAGACATCATATTATGGTAATCAGAGATATCTTCCGTTGTTGTAATTGTAGCGTCTGTTATGGCGTTAATTTCTGTATGAGCATTATTTTTTAAAACTACTACATTTGAAATTGATTTTTCTACTATATTTTCTCCTAATATAGAGTTAATAAATGTAGTTTTTCCGTTCCCTGAAGTTCCCGTTACTAAAATACGATTTGTTCTTAAATCCGCAAGTTCGTCAACTAACCATCTAAATCGGTGACCTATTTCTATATTGTGCTTTTGTGCCCACTGTGTAATAGATTCAAAAAGATGTAGACTGTACTCTAAAGCATTCACATGATTCATAGAATATGACAGTAGGTTTTCCGCATGTTTTATATTTGATGAATCTATTTGGGTAGGAAAAATTTCATCCCATGCCAATACAGCTGCTGATGGAAATACAGCATACGATGGATTAACTACTTTCAACCAATTTGTTAAAAGATTGGGAATGATATCGTGTAATTGTCTAAGCGTATATTTCCCTTGAATTAATGCAAAGTATGTTTCTTCGTAAAGAGAAGAAATTTTGTCCCATATATCGGAAGACTCTATTTCAATATGTAAGAAAAATTCATTTATTGTGTTAAGCCACAATAAGTAATTTTGTTCATTTTTATAACTGTTCCAAAGTGATGAAACCATTTGCGTAAATTGTACTTGATCTACCTTATTTAATGTAACTAATGCATCATAAAAATAATCTGGTGAAATATGTTTAGTAAATCCTTTATCGATATATCCTTTTAACACCTCAAACCACGGATAAGATTCTGTTCGAATTAACTCATTCACAGCAAGCTCTACTGCACTATCAAAATCTTGTTGTTCCTCATAAAAGGAGCGGGCAATTTTTGTAACATTCGGATAGTCTGGATTTAAAGAAACTGCTTCTTTAATAACAGCGAAAGCTGAATCAAAATTATTTTGCTCTATGTAAAGAGAAAGTAATTGTAGTCTAATTTCAGTCATCAATATTTTATTATCAGTAGTAATGGAAGTGTATACATTTTCAGCAATTGATAATTGATTCAGTTCGAAATACGCATCCGCTATATTTTTTTGTGCCCACGGTGCTAATTCATTACTAACCTTCTCCCATTTAAAAATAGCTGCTTCAAAATCTTGATGGCGATAATAAAATTCACCTTGCGCAAAACGAATATAAGATCCATCAGAAACCTCATTTTTTTCTTCGTTTACATAAGCTTCTCCAAGTACGTCAAGAGGTGATTTTGTTACATTCTCCATTAGAAACGTTTCATAATACATCTTTTTTATTAATTGTTTTTCTATTCTCATCTTTTCCCCCACTATATCTTGAAAATACATTTTTAAGATATGTCAACACTTTATTTATGTATGCTTTTTATCTTAACAAAGAATATCTTTTGGAAAATTTCATTTTCCTTTCATTTTTCAAGTTAGATTGAATTTTCATGAGAAAAGTTTCAGTTTTTTTTCAATTCCCTTTCAGTTATGAAACAGCATTAAATGTTCCTAATAACATAATAACACTATAATATTCCGCATTATATTATCAGGAAAAACCTATATGAATCATATTATAAAAACAATTTATAACGAATATATATGCAAAATTCACTTCACCTAACATAAAAGAGTTCATCACATAGTGCTTGTTTGATAGACATATATACTAAGTCTCTTCAGAATTTCACATACACCATGATAATTTAAACAACAACAATAGTGAGCAGCTATTCATACAATATCTTTCTCGAATTGTTTTCCTTTAGAACACTTCAGTAGTTACGTAATTAAATTCCATTAACCTATATAAATAACTAGTCCAAAAAAAATCTATATGCATATCATGTTATAGTAAAGAATTCAGGAAATCCTAAAAGGAGGCTTTTTCATGTTTGAAGATAAATCTAAAATCAACTACCCATATGAATTTACAGAAACTACAACAATCCCTCTAAAGAATCCTATCAATAAAAATTTCAAAAACGGCTCTGGTACACATACTTTCCCAATTAAAAAACACTATAAGGAACAGGTGCTATATACGGAAAAAATTAATAATAATAAAAACAAATAACCTTATAGACCCTTATAGCAATGAATCAAATAATAACCTATATTAGGCCTTGTATAGTTAATAAATCTTTCTTATACAACTCATGTACTTTTAAAAAGTGCTGATATACAGCGCTTTTTTATACATAGATAATGGAAGAACAAAAAAGGTATGGATATTTTCCGCACCTTTTTTGTCCTTTACTATTTATAAATAAAGCCTACCAGCAAAACTTTACTTGTTGAAGTCATCGGAGAAAGGAGTAGATGTATGATGAATCACAAAGTTAAAGAAGCACCCATGAATTATATAGGCCATTATTGTTCTATTATATATATTCAAAAATGCACCAAACATTGTTTCAAAGCTACTTAGTTTTCATAAAATATTTTTTGTTTCCGTTGGAACGGATAGGCTTTAATCTCATCTGTATCTAAATTTTCATGAAATAAATGAATAGCTATAATTTGTCTACAATCGTAAGTATGATAATAATATGTTCCGGACTCCATACACATTACACTTGTATATATGGTATTATCTAATGCACCTTCTTCTGTTATTACTCCACCTTTAGGTACCTCGCAATTTGATAAGATATGAAAAAGGGCGGATACTCCCTCTTCTTCACTATCTATACCTTGAATGTTTTGTTTGCCATATGCTGCCCGCACAAACCTCGATGGCGGGGTGAAATCCCCTGGAAGTCCCATTGAGCCTGAGCCCTGGCCAAAAGCACTTAATGGTAAATTACTCCATTCTGTTGGCGCGAATGGCTGCGATTTAAGGCCAATATATTGTCTTAAATTTTGCAAATGCCAATTAAACTCCGGACTATTCGTCATCACTCCTAGTGGGTTATCATACATCTTTAATCCTTCATTTGTCGGCTCCAGTACAATGCAATCTCCCCATTTATCTGCTAAAATCCAATGTAGCGGTGGCGTAAGTCCTAAATCCGGTAATGGTATATCCAAAAAGGTAATGCTATCTACAGATTTCTTTAACTCTTTGACAGAATTGAATTGTGTAAGACTCCAAGCTACAAAATCAAATGGAGCTAAATTCGTTTTATTGTCATCTATGCTTTGACTATAAGTAGCGAATCCTGGAAAATAGAGTGTTGCACATGTCATACCTGCTTCATTTACTCCGTCCGCCATAATGATCCTTCCTTGATGATTAATTCCCATTCCGACCGCAGCATGTTTCGTATGAATGATTTCACCAGTTATATTATTCCACTTGTAATGCCGAGGAATGATTATTACTTCTTGATTCATATCTAATGTGAAGTCCATCGTTCTTGCAAAAAGATGCTGATCGTTTTTTGTCTGTAATGTCAAACTAGTACACATAGATAACACCCCATTTTATGATTTTATCTATACTTTACATAATTCCGATAAATCTGTAAAATAAAAACCTCTTTCCTTACAAAAAATTGAGAAAGCTCATATAAATTGTAAATCGGTTGAGGTTATCTCTAGTTTATAAATTTTTAAAATATAGTTGCAAAAGAATTATATGAAAAAGGAGCGAATTGTTACTATCGCTCCTTTTTATTTCTTTCTATATTTTATTAAAATAACCAGAGACCATTTTCTCTATGAATAGTATCCCTACATAACCCTCTTAAACATCTTTTCCAACTCATAAGTAGAATGATGCACAAGAATTGGTCTTCCGTGCGGGCATGTGTATGGGTTTGTTGTTGTACGAAGTTCTTCCAGTAAAGCAAATATTTGATCGTTCGTTAAATATTGATTTGCTTTAATTGAAGCTTTACAGCTCATCATGATCGCTGCTTCTTCACGTAGTTTTTTAATATCAACTTTTTTTAGTTTAACGACCTGCTCCATCATTTCGTCGATAATTTCTGTTTCTTGTCCTTTCGGGAACCAAGTTGGATGAGAGCGGACGATAAAGGATTGATGGCCGAATTGCTCCAAAAATAGACCGACTTTCTTTAGTTCTTCTAGTTGCTCTTCGACACGTAAAAATTCAGTAAGAGATAAATCGATACGGTATGGTACGAGTAGTTCTTGTACTTCTTGTGCTACTCGTCCTACTTTATCACGGAAGTATTCATAATTAATACGTTCCTGCGCGGCATGCTGGTCAATCATATATAAGCCTTTATCATTTTGAGCGAAAATATATGTTCCGTGCATTTGTCCAATTGGATAAAGCGGCGGTAAATCATTACCGTTCATTTCGATCTCTTCTATTTCCTGAACTTCTTCTTCCAATTCCTCTAATTCAAAGTCTTCATCGTTACTGTTCCACGATTTCTCTTCTCGAATCGGTTCTTCTATTATCGGTTTACTAGATGGTTGCCAACTTTGTTCTTCTCTTACGAGCGATTGTGGTGGTTGCCATTCTTGCTTCGGCGGTTGCCACAGTTGTGCTGGCTGCTTCACTGCCAGTGGTTCTTCTCGTTTTTCATCCATGCCTGTCGGTAAAATGATTTCCGGCATAGATGGCTCCTTCGACTTCGCATGCTCAAACTGGAACTGTTCTTGCACACTTTCATCTTTTTCTTTTTTCTTCGTTGTTACACCCGCATCTGGAATGAGCTGTATTTTTTTGAATGCTGCTTGCAATGTTTCTTCGATCAACTTTAGCAATTCTTGTTCTTTACTAAAACGAACTTCTAATTTCGCAGGATGTACGTTAACGTCAACTAGCATTGGATCCATTTCAATCGATAAGAAGCCGATTGGATATCGTCCGACTGGCAATAATGTATGGTATCCTTGCTGAATAGCTTTCATTAATACGAAATTTCGAACGTAACGACCATTTACAATCGTTGACATATAATTTCGAGATGCTCTCGTTACTTCTGGTAATGTTACATAGCCTTTAATTGTGAAATCTAAAGATTCCGCTTCAATTGGAACAAGCTTCTTCGCAACTTGAATGCTATAAATCGATGCAAGTACTTGTCTTACATCACCGTTTCCTGATGTATGAAGCAATTTCTTTTCATTATGAAATAGCTTTAATGATACTTCTGGATGTGACATTGCAATACGATACACGATATCTGTGATATTACCAAGCTCTGTATGAATGGTTTTCATATATTTAAGACGCGCTGGTGTATTAAAGAATAAGTTTTGTACTGTAATATCTGTTCCTTTTCGGCTCGCTGTTTTCTCCTGCTTTATAATGTCTCCACCTTTAATAATAAGGTGCGTACCAGGTGCATCACCTGTGCTAGTGATTAATTCTAATTCACTAACTGAGGCAATACTCGGCAATGCCTCACCACGGAAACCGAGTGTTCTTATGCGAAACAGATCGTTTTCATCTTTAATTTTGCTCGTCGCATGTCGTTCAAAAGCGACGATACAATCTTCTTCTGCAATACCATCACCGTTATCAATGATACGAATTTTCGATAACCCAGCTTCTTCTAAGTGGATTTCAATAGATGTACTATTCGCATCGATAGAATTTTCCACAAGTTCTTTTACGACTGAGGCAGGGCGCTCTACTACTTCCCCTGCCGCAATTAAGTTTGAGAGTTGGTCATCGAGTTTGCGAATTTTCCCCATCTACTTACTCATCCTTTCTTTAACTTTTTCTGTAAGCGATACAGTTCATTCATCGCTTCTAAAGGTGTCATATCAAGTAAATCAATTTTTTTAATTTGCGCAAGTACTGCCGTTTCTTTTGCATCTAGAACTGGTTTGTCTTGTTTTTTCGGGGACTGTTCTCCACCAAAGAATGATAGTTGTGATTCTTCTTCAGTCTCTACTTTCGTTTCTTGTATTTCTACTGGTTCTTCTTTTACAACTACAGGCTCTGGAGTAACTTCTTGTACTTTCACTTCTGTACGCTTTGGAATAATAATTTCTTCTTGTCCTTCTAATTGTGCTAACACTTCTTTCGCACGAGCAATCAAGCTATCTGGAAGCTCCGCAAGTTGCGCAACGTGAATTCCATAACTTTTATCTGCTGCCCCGTCTTGAATTTTGTGAAGGAATACTACTTTTCCGTTCTCTTCAATAGCTGAAACGTGTACATTCTTCAGTTGATCTAAACTTTCTTCTAGCACTGTCAATTCATGATAATGTGTAGAGAATAACGTTTTTGCACCAATTTGGTCGTGAATATGTTCAATGATTGCTTGTGCAAGTGCCATACCATCATACGTAGATGTACCGCGTCCAATTTCATCAAATAAAATTAAACTTCTTTCTGATGCGTTTGCAATTGCATTTTTCGCTTCTAACATTTCGACCATAAATGTACTTTGACCTGAAATTAAATCATCCGCCGCGCCAATTCTCGTAAAGATTTGGTCAAATACAGGTAATACTGCTTCTGTTGCTGGTACGAAACAACCGATTTGCGACATAACCGTTACAAGTGCTAATTGTCTCATATACGTACTTTTACCAGACATGTTCGGTCCTGTAATTAAAAACACATCCATATTCTCTGGCATAATACAATCATTCGGTACATACAATTTCCCGTTCAATACTTTTTCAACGACAGGATGACGACCATCTTTAATGAAAATTTCACGCTTCGTTGTTAGTACAGGTTTTACAAACTGTTCCTCTTCACTCACTGTCGCAAAACTTTGCAGTACGTCTAATTCACTAATCACTTTCGCTAAATGCTGTAATTTCGGAATAAATACTTTTACTTCTTCACGAAGCGCTGTAAATAAATCGTATTCTAGTTGTACAATTTTTTCTTCTGCTTCTAAGATTAATGTTTCTTTTTCTTTTAGTTCATCTGTAATAAAACGTTCTGCATTAGCAAGCGTTTGTTTACGTTCATAGCGGCCTTCTGGTAATGCTCCAAGGTTCGCTTTCGTTACTTCAATGTAGTAACCGAAAATACGGTTGTATCCGATTTTTAACGATTTAATTCCTGTAATATCACGCTCTCGTTTTTCAAGCTCAGCAATCCACGTTTTTCCGTTTTTACTCACGTAACGATATTGA
This sequence comes from Bacillus cereus group sp. BfR-BA-01381, assembly GCF_022663555.1. Classification (NCBI taxonomy): domain Bacteria; kingdom Bacillati; phylum Bacillota; class Bacilli; order Caryophanales; family Bacillaceae; genus Bacillus; species Bacillus cereus group sp. BfR-BA-01381. Next base: position 15,181 of record NZ_JAKUFR010000045.1, on the reverse strand, counting down.
TCAAGCTTGTCATTATAACCATCTTTAATAATATCTCCATCTTTAATAGAAAGCGGTGGATTTTCTTGAATACTTCTTCCTAGTAATTCTGTTAAGCTCTCACATGGATCTGCACCTTGAATTAATCTCGCTGCATACGCGTTATCTAACAAACTAATCGCTTCTAAAATAGCTGGTACTTGCAGTAAAGACCGTCTTAACTGTAATAAGTCCCGTGCATTCACATTACCAAAAGCAACTTTCCCTGCTAAACGTTCTAAATCATATACTTCTTTTAACTTTTCTTTTAAATCTTCACGCAAGAAGTAATCATTTACAAACGTTTCAACCATTTCTAAACGCTCTTCAATTCGTTCTTTCTGTATAAGTGGACGTTCCATCCACTGTTTTAACATACGGCCACCCATAGCCGTTTTCGTCTTATCTAATAGCCATAATAATGATCCTGTTTTTTCTTTCGTTCGAAGTGTTTCTGTCAACTCTAAATTTCGCTTTGAATGCACATCAATTTTCATAAATTGATTCGTATAATAAATTTCCACTGGCTGCAAATGATCTAATGAACGTTTTTGCGTTCTTATTACATAGTTAAATAAGCGTCCAACTGCTTTAATTAACTTTGCTTGTGAAACGTTTTTCACAAGATGTTCTAGCCCTTCAGGAATTGCCGTTGCATCTTCATATGAAATTGTCATTTTTAACGTTTCAGTTAACTTGTTTAGTTCATCTTTAGAAAAGGAAGAATCTACAACAATTTCTTTCGAACCAGTTGCATACACTTCTAATAAAATATCTTCAACTGAACCAGTCAATAACGTTACTGTATTTTGTCCAGTCGTCAAATCGTTACAAGCTAACGCATATGATCCATCTTCAAAATGTGTTAATGCGGATAAAAAGTTATTTTCTTTCTCATCAATCGTACGCCCTTCCATCATCGTTCCTGGCGTAATTAATTGTACGACTTCACGGCGCACTACACCTTTAGCTGTTTTTGGATCTTCTACTTGCTCACAAACCGCTACTTTATATCCTTTTTCAACAAGTTGTTCAATATAGTTTTTAGCCGCATGATACGGTACACCGCACATCGGTATACGTTCACTACTACCACCGTCTCGGCTCGTTAATGTAATTTCAAGTTCGTGGGCTGCTTTAACCGCATCCTCAAAGAACATTTCATAAAAATCACCTAAGCGGAAAAATAAAAAGGCATCTTGATAGTCTGCCTTAACTTTTAAATATTGCTGTATCATAGGCGTATATTGCGTCATACTTATCCTCCATAATTCTTACATAATAATCTATACTCATATATGTCACATTTCACGGACACTCTTATCTCCTATTTCAGGAGTCTTTCTTCATTATAGCACATTTCATTAGCAATCATGTTCATCTAAGCACCACTTATGTAAAGTAAAAAGCTAGGAAGAACTTCTCCCTAGCTTTCTATTACTCTTCTTCTGCATCAACGATAAAGTTCGGATCTAACTCTTCAAACTCATCATCTTCAATTTGGAAAGCATCATCTGATTCTACACAACCTTCAGGGTTTACACTTACACAAATTTTCGTTTCTCCAACTACTTCTGTTACAAATTCACGTTCTACCGTTACAACAATTTTATTACCATTTGGTGATACAAGAGCCTCTAAACAATTTGGTGGCTGAATGACACGAGCAATAATTTCTAAATCATCACCAGAAAAGTTTTTATCACGATATCCAATGCTTACTTCATCTGTGTAGTTCACACGTTCTGTTACAACTTCTGTCTTTGTATTGCCATCGAATGAATACCAAGTGTTCACATCATAGAATCCTTCAATTTCCACATGTTTTCCATTCTTTCTTGCTTCGTATGAGTGGTTAATTACCCAGCACCCTAAAATACTTGTTGGCTCATTATTCGATTCACATGTATGCGTTGACTTTGTATACTTACGTCCTTTTCCAACCACTGCTTTTGTAATAATCTCTCTAAATTCGGACATTCGTAACCCTCCTCAATCACTATTCACTTAATCATATGCGTGACAATAGCGGAATGTGTCATTCTTTTTTTGAGAAGAACTTACGTTTAATCCACTAAAAAAAGAGATGTCATTTCGACATCTCTTTAACAACCACAATTTCCTTTTTTACTTTCTACCGCTGCGCCCGTTTCACCCTTCAATACATCGCCATTAGTTGAAATTAATATTTCATCTGTTACGTTGTTAGAAATCGTACTTGCAACTAGTTGTAGTAAGTCATTTACATATGTTTGTGAAGATTTAAATTCTTGTACAACTGGGATACTATCTAACTTATCTTGCAGGGCATCAATTTCAGCTTCTACTTTTTTCAAAGCTTCCCATTTCCCGTAATGCTGCAAGTTTACTGCTTGTTTTTGCAGTGCTTTAATTTCATCAATTGCGCGCTTCACATTTTCATTTTTATGAATTTGTGCCTCTGCTTTCTTAAAGAAATCAACTTCTTCTGTTTCAGAAATCATTTTTGCTAATTCTTTCGCTTGCTCAACAATTTCATCTTTCGAATATACTTTCATCTATTATTCCACCTCAATCGGCTCTTCAACTAATTCTCCGTTAAGAGACCAAGTTTTTGCATCCGTTACTTTTACTTTCACAAGCTGACCAATTAAAGACTTTGGAGCAACGAAATTTACAAGTTTATTCGTACGAGTATAACCTGCAAGTACTTCTGGATTATTTTTACTTTCTCCATCAACTAACACTTCTACAATTTGACCTTTATAACGATCATTCTTTTCAATTGCCAATTTATTTACTAATGCATTTAAGCGTTGAAGACGTTCTTTCTTTACTTCCATCGGTACATTGTCTTTCATTTTTGCAGCTGGTGTACCTTCACGCGGAGAATAAATAAAGGTAAAGGCAGTATCAAACCCTACTTCACGATATAACGACATCGTTTCTTCAAATTGCTCATCTGTTTCATTCGGGAAACCGACGATAATATCAGTTGTTAATACCGCGTTTGGAATTGCTTCTTTAATTTTTCTTACAAGCTCTAAATAATGCTCACGTGAATATTTACGCGCCATAATTTTTAACATTTCTGTGCTTCCAGATTGAACTGGTAAGTGAATATGTTCTACTAAGTTGCCGCCTTTTCCAAGCACTTCAATTAAGTGATCATCGAAATCGCGTGGATGGCTCGTTGTAAAACGAATACGGGCAATATCAACTTTACGGAGTTCGTCCATTAAATCGCCAAGACCGTATTCTATATCTTCAAAGTCTTTACCATATGCATTTACGTTCTGTCCAAGTAACGTAATTTCTTTATAACCATTCGCAGCTAAATGACGAATCTCTTGGATAATGTCTTCTGGACGTCTGCTTCGCTCTTTTCCGCGCGTATACGGTACGATACAATATGTACAGAACTTATCACATCCATACATAATATTTACCCAAGCTTTAATATCACCACGACGTACTTTCGGAAGGTTTTCAATTACGTCTCCTTCTTTGGACCAAACTTCAACTACCGTTTCCTTTGAGAACATTGCATCTTTTAGAATGTACGGTAATCTATGAATATTATGCGTTCCAAACACCATATCTACATGCTGATTTTTTTGCATAATTTTATTTACAACAGATTCCTCTTGAGACATACAACCACATACACCAATTAAAAGATCCGGATTTCTTCGTTTTAGTGCCTTTAAATGACCTAGTTCACCGAACACTTTATTTTCAGCATTTTCACGAATAGCACAAGTATTTAATAATACTACATCTGCTTCTTCAGTTGAAAAGGTTGGTTCATACCCAATTGCAGTGAAAATACCCGCCATTACTTCTGTATCATGCTCATTCATTTGACAACCATATGTACGAATATAAAACTTTCTTCCTGCACCAAAATTGCGAAACTCTTCAGGTAAGCCAAAATCCCGTTCAATTTTAACTTCTTCTTTTCCCCTCTTTTTCGCGTCTTTTAAGGAAGGTGGTTGGTATACACTTTCAAAGTATTTGCTATAATCTTTCTCTTCTTTTTTCGTAGAGGAATTCACTTGTTGACTTGCTAATCGTTGTTGCTCGTTCATCGGTAATCTCCTTTCACCCTTAACTATACACTCTCTATAGTCCATTTTAATGCGCTTAGACCCACCTCAAAAATGGTTAGATAGCTTGAGAGATACTTGTCCTTTGAAACTTGAGTAATCAATCTAATCATCTATAAGAATGAAGTCTTCCCCACACAAATAGACATTCCCTTTTTGTATTTCTTTTGTCCTAATCAAAAGCATATTGCTTTATCCCTATACACATTACCATAGTATGAAGTGTTTCGCCAATTTTTACAAAGAAGAAGGCTTATCCTATTATTACATTTCCTAGTTAATGAACATGCAATTTTCATACAACGATTTATATATTATTTTACCATTCTGAATTTTCTAAGTAAATAAGGCTACCTTATATTTTTACTCATTAAAAAAGGCTGCCAAATGGCAACCTTCTCTTCTTACATTACATAAATTCAGCAACAAGTTCATCAAACATTTTCTGATCCATATTTAAATCAGATTGCACTAAAAGCTTCTCACTATAGCCTTTTACTAGTTCTTGGTATGAAGGTTGCGCTGTATTTTGATAAATTAAACCTGTTACTAATCCGTTATTTTCCATTAATGTTTGCATAGCCATCATGCGATTAGACGGATCATATCCCTCTACTGTACTTAGTTTTTTTAAATTCTCTTTAAACCAATCGTAAGTATTTACTTTATTGTAAGTAACACATGGGCTGAACACGTTAATTAATGAAAATCCTTTATGATTAATACCAGCTTCAATAATTTGTGTTAATTCTTTTAAATCACTTGAAAAGCTTTGCGCCACAAATGTTGCACCAGCTGTTAAAGCCATTTCCATAACATTTAGCGACGGTTCAATTGAACCTTGTGGTGTACTTTTCGTTTTGAATCCAGCTTCACTACGTGGTGAAGTTTGCCCTTTTGTTAATCCGTAAATTTGGTTATCCATTACGATGTACGTAATGTCAATGTTACGACGAATAGAATGGATCGTATGTCCCATACCAATCGCAAATCCATCACCGTCACCACCTGATGCGATAACTGTTAAATCACGGTTTGCCATTTTCACACCTTGCGCAATTGGAAGGGCACGACCATGAATACTATGCACACCATATGAATTAATATATCCTGAAATACGACCTGAACAGCCGATACCAGAAATAACAGCAAGTTCATCTGGATTTAGGCCAACGTTAGCTGCCGCACGTTGAATTGCAGCTTGCACTGAGAAGTCTCCGCAACCTGGGCACCAGTTTGGTTTTACACTGTTACGAAAGTCCTTAAATGTTGCCATTTAATACAACCCCTTTTTTGCATTCGTTGTAAATCTCTTTCGGCAAGAATGGGTTTCCATCATATTTTAAAAGACTAGAAATTTTCTCACCGTTACCAAGATTCATTTTCATAATGTTAGCAAGTTGGCCTGTTGCATTGTTTTCTACCACTACAACACGCTTCGCATTTTTCACAAGTGGATCGATTTCAGCTGTTGGGAACGGATGAATTAAACGCACATGAGCATGGTTTACTTTCATACCCTCTTGTTCTAAGCGCTCCATTGCTTCTTCGATCGCACCACGAGTTGAGTTAAATCCAACAAGCAATACGTCTGCTTCTTCATGCTTAACATTTTTATAAACAGGGGTATTAAACTTCAAGTTCTCCATTTTACGGAAACGTTTGTCCATTTGATCTTTACGGTTTATAGCTGATTCAGATGGTTTACCAGTTTCATCATGTTCTACACCTGTAACATGGTGAACACCATTTTTCATACCAGGTAAAACACGTGGTGAAACACCATCTTCTGTTACTTCATAACGCTTGAAGTATGCTTTATTTTCACGTTCTGGTAATTCCGCTTCTAAATCAAGCTTACCGCGACGAATTTCCACTTTATCTAACTTAAGTGGTTCTACTGTCTGTTTCCCTAAAGAAAGCTGTAAATCTGTTAAGAAAATAACAGGTACTTGATATTCTTCAGATAAGTTAAACGCTTCTACAATATCATAGAAAGCTTCTTCCACTGTACTTGGCGCCATTACGATTTTTGGAATTTCACCGTGCGTACCGTAAATCATTGCCATTAAATCAGACTGCTCTTGTTTCGTTGGTAATCCTGTACTTGGGCCACCGCGTTGTGTATCAACAATTACTAATGGCGTTTCTGTAATACCTGCTAAACCGATTGCTTCCATCATTAAAGATAGACCTGGACCAGCAGACGCAGTTAATGTACGAACACCAGCATAGTTTGCACCGATTGCCATTGTACAAGCTGCGATTTCATCCTCAGTTTGGATTACTGTTCCGCCGACTTTTGGCAATTTTTTAATTAAGTATTCCATAATTTCTGATGCAGGTGTAATTGGATATGCAGACATAAAGCGAGCACCACCAGCTACTGCACCAAATGCAATTGCATCGTTCCCAATCATAAACATGCGTTTCTGACCATCAGCTTTTTCAAGCTGCATCATGTTTACTTTTTCACCTAGTAACTCTTTCATATATTGAGAGCCGCGCTTAATTGCGTCCATGTTCTTTTGAACGACTTGCTCTCCTTTACGACCAAAGATCTCTTCAACAACATCTAAATAAGCTGTTTCATCTAATCCTAATACCGCACTTGACGCTCCAACAGCAACCATGTTTTTCATTAATGATGTGCCTAATTCTGAAGCAATATCTGTAAACGGTATCACATATAGATTTACATCTGTATTGTCAGGTATTGTCGGATTAAATTTCGCATCTGCAACTACAATCCCACCTGGACGTAATTCGTGGAAGTTAAAATCAATTGTTTCTTGATCAAAAGCAATTAAAATATCTAAATCATCTGAGATCGCGCGTACTTCTGTTGTACTTACACGAATTTTATTATTTGTATGGCCGCCTTTTATACGTGATGAGAAGTGGCGGTAACCGTATAGGTAATATCCTAATCGGTTTAATGCAATACAGAAGATTTCTCCTGTACTTTCAATTCCTTCACCTTGTTGGCCTCCAACTTTCCATGAAAGTTGACTAATCATCTCCTACACCCCTTTTGGCTGCATTCATTGTAGTGTATTTTTTTACAGTAATAGTTTAGCATTTTTTATGCAAATAAACTACAATGGACGCAAATTATGCCTCTTCTGATTTCCCTGAATCTTTAGTATAAAGCTATTTTGTTTTTCATTCTAGTATTAGGTCTTAAAAAAAGCAATAATATCAAATGAATTAATTCTAATTTTTCTGGATTTTTAAAACAAAAATTTTAAAAGCTTATATGTTCAACAAAATTATCATATAAAAATCGCTCTACAGTAGATGCAGCATAGTGTTTACAAAGCTCGTTCATTACATTTTCATAATCTCCATACGCTGATACATTTACAACTGTTTCTACTATCCCATCAAAATCCGAACCAAACCCTATATTGTTCTCTCCACCTAATGAACAAATATATTCGATATGTCTTATTATATCTGTTATATTCGCTTGTTTTTCACTTGTTAGGAACTGTGGTACAAAAGTGACACCGATTATGCCATTTCGCTTTATAAGAACTTTAAGTTGTTCATCATTTAAATTACGTGGGTGCTGACAAAGTTTCCTACAATTTGAGTGGGAAGCAATTGGATTTCTTGCAATTTCAATCACATCCCAAAAACTTCTTTCATTCAAATGAGACACATCAGTCCATACATGTAACGCATTCAGTTCTTGTACAACATGTTTACCAAAAGTCGTTAAACCTGCCCCACGCGTCTCTAGTGCACCATCAGCTAATAAATTGGCATAATTCCATGTTAATCCAAAAGAACGTACTCCTAGGCGATAAAACAACCGTAATTTCATTTCATCTTTTCCAAGTGCCTCGCATCCTTCTAGTGTTAATATTGCTCCAATCTCGTTCTGTTTTAACATGTTAATATCATCTTTTGTCCGAATAAACTTTACACCCGGTAGTGATAAAATTTCATTATAAAAAATATCTACCATTTGTAATGCCACTTCAAATCGTTTTTCATACGCCACTATTTCTGGAACATATATAGCAAAACATTGTATACTTCCTTTTCTTCTCTTTAACTGTTCAAACGTAATATGTAATTGCGAATCATGTTTAAAATCTTTTTTCCCCTTCGCATTCCATAACTGAAAGAGTACATCACAATGGGCATCAAAAATTTTCATTTTCATTCCTCCATTATAAAAACAACCTGTTTGCATACTGCAAACAGGTTGTTTAAACTTAACGAGGTTCTACAATTAATTTTATTGCTGTACGCTCTTCCCCATCAATCATAATATCCGTAAACGCTGGGATACAAATCAGGTCCAAACCACTAGGCGCTACAAATCCTCTTGCAATTGCTACTGCCTTTACCGCTTGGTTCAATGCACCTGCACCAATGGCTTGAATTTCTGCTGTTCCGCGTTCGCGAATAACACCTGCAAGTGCACCAGCTACAGAATTAGGGACCGACGTTGCTTTAACTTTTAATATTTCCATTCCGCGTTTCCTCCTCGTTTCTATAAAAAGTATTAGCAATTATTTCACTTTAACTTATATTCACGAGGAATGACACGTATTCCTGCTAAATTTCTGTAATTTTTCTAAAAAATTAAAAAATAATAACTTATCTAAATTTTAACAGGGATTACTCAAAAAATGGTTGATCATCATTAATTAAGATACGCTCAATTTTCTTAGCTTTTCCTGTATTAGGATCCACATCAATTAGCACTGCGCTTAATTGTGTTCTACCATTTGTCACTTCAAATCGTACTGGTAAGTTTGTTAAAAACTTCTTCAATACTGCTTCTCGGTCCATGCCTAAAATTCCATCGTACGGTCCTGTCATACCAACATCTGTGATATATGCCGTTCCGCTTGGTAAAATGCGATTATCTGCTGTAGGGACATGCGTATGTGTACCTACTACCGCTGTAGCACGACCATCTACATACCAACCTAACGCTTGTTTTTCACTTGTAGTTTCCGCATGGAAATCAACAAAAATAATATTCGTACGTTTTTTCGCAATGTTAATTAATTCATCCACTTTACGGAATGGACAATCAATTGGAGGCAGGAATGTACGTCCTTGTAAGTTAATAACTGCAACTTCTGTTCCATTACAGTTCACAAAAATAAGCCCTTTTCCTGGAGTTCCTTCTGGGAAGTTAGCCGGTCTTGCAAGATATTTTGCGTCATCAATAAATTCAAATACTTCACGGTTATCCCAAGCGTGATTTCCAAGTGTAACCGCTTGTGCTCCGCATTCTAAAAAGTTTCGGTATATTTTTTCCGTAATTCCACGTCCACCTGCTGCATTTTCTCCATTAATAATGGTTACTGTAGGTGTATATTTCTTCTTTAGTGCCGGTACGTATTGTTGAATCATGCCTCTACCAGGAGATCCTACTACATCCCCAACAAATAATATTCTCATATGTCTTACCCTTCCTATGTACTACATTTTTTATTACTATAGCTTCAAGTAATTACCTTACAATATATTTATTATAAGTTTGTTTCACTTGTATGCTAGGTATAACTAATTTCCTTTATTTTAACCAATTCCAACACAAAAAAATAAAGTGGTGTTTCACCACTTTATTTTGCGTATTCCACTGCACGTGTTTCACGAATAACAGTTACTTTAATATGTCCTGGGTAATCCAGTTCATTTTCAATACGTTTTCGAATATCACGAGCTAAACGATGAGCTTCTAAATCATCAATTGTATCTGGTTTTACCAGAATACGAACTTCTCGTCCTGCTTGAATTGCGAAAGATTTTTCTACGCCTTCATAAGACTCTGAAATCTCTTCTAACTTTTCAAGACGACGAATATAGTTCTCAAGTGTCTCACTACGAGCTCCAGGTCTTGCAGCTGATAATGCATCTGCTGCTGCAACTAAAACTGCAATGATGGAAGTTGGTTCTGTATCCCCATGGTGAGATGCAATACTGTTTATAACTACAGGATGCTCTTTATATTTTGTTGCGAGTTCGACACCGATTTCAACGTGGCTACCTTCTACTTCATGGTCAATCGCTTTCCCGATATCATGTAATAGACCAGCACGTCTTGCTAGTTTTTCATCCTCACCAAGCTCTGCCGCCATAAGTCCAGTTAAATATGCAACTTCCATAGAATGTTTTAAGACGTTTTGTCCGTAACTTGTACGGTATTTTAAACGACCTAAAATCTTAATTAAATCTGGATGTAATCCGTGAACACCCACTTCAAACGTTGTTTGCTCTCCGACTTCGCGAATATACTCGTCCACTTCACGTCTTGATTTTTCGACCATCTCTTCAATACGCGCTGGGTGAATACGTCCGTCCTGTACCAGTTTATCAAGAGCGATACGAGCTGTTTCACGACGAATTGGATCGAATCCAGAAAGGATAACCGCTTCTGGTGTATCATCGATAATTAGGTCAATACCTGTTAACGTTTCTAACGTACGAATATTTCGACCTTCACGTCCGATAATACGTCCCTTCATTTCGTCATTTGGAAGATTTACAACCGAAACGGTTGTTTCAGCAACATGATCAGCTGCACATCTTTGCATTGCAAGAGATAAAATCTCTTTTGCTTTTTTATCCGCTTCTTCTTTCGCACGAACTTCACTTTCTTTTACCATTACGGCAATTTCATGAGAAACTTCACTTTCTACTTTACCAAGAATAATTGCTTTCGCTTGTTCGCGTGTCAGATTGGAAATGCGCTCTAATTCTGTTTGTTGCTTTTGAACTAACTCTCCCACTTTGCTTTCCAACTCTTCAATCTGTTGTTGTCTCGCTACAAGAGAATCCTCTTTCTTTTCTAACTGTAGCTCGCGTTTATCGAGCGTTTCGTCTTTACGATCAAGGTTCTCTTCTTTTTGCATTAAACGATTTTCTTGTTTTTGTAATTCGCTTCTACGGTCACGAATTTCTAATTCAGCTTCTGTACGAAGTGTATGAATTTCATCCTTTGCTTCTAAAAGCGCTTCTTTCTTAAGTGCTTCAGCCTCACGATTCGCTTCGTCTAGAATACGTTTCGCTTCATTGGCTGCACCATTAATCTTCGCTTCAGCAATAGACTTTCGAACAAAAAAGCCAACAACTGCACCGACTGTTGCAAGCAAAATGGAGATGAGTATCCAAACTGTACTACTCATGATTTCACCTCCCCTTGCTATGAATGAAAAAAGACTGTCGGCATGTACATTGAATACCAACATACAGCAAAGACCGTCGTCCCGCTTTTTTAAGGGACTTTCTTCATTTCACAATTAAAATGTCATATTATTATTTCGGCAAGATTTAAGTCTTACTCCGAATATTACTTCTCTTCTTGAGAAGAGTGTTTCGTATATAAGAAAAAATATACATTCTCATTGTATCTATCGCAATTTTCATTGTCAAGCGTTGTCTACTTTTACTTTCTTTACCTTCAGCTTTAATTTATATAGGAATGTAAAAAGCAGAGAGCATATTATCCTGGAAAACCTTAGTAAATTCCAGTTTATTCATGTAAAACGCGCATATATCTCTTTTTATATATAATCTTTTAGGTAGATTAAATATTTTATCTCCAACGATATACAACGCTTTCATGATGATACAAAAATAAAAGACACGAAGCCGTGTCTTTTACTTTTAATCGAGAAGACTTGGATCTTCCATACCTTCAGCACCTGAATCTTCGCTAATTCCGTGATGCTCACGAATAAAGAAGGCAATTTCTTCTCTTAAATCCGTATTTTCTTTTAAGAACTGCTTCGAATTTTCACGACCTTGTCCTAAGCGTTCTTCATTATAAGAGTACCAAGCACCGCTCTTTTGAACGATATCAAGTTCAGAAGCCATATCCAAGATTTCACCTTCTCTTGAAATACCTTCTCCGTACATAATATCAACTTCCGCAACACGGAATGGTGGTGCCACTTTATTTTTAACTACTTTTACTTTTGTTTTATTACCAACGATGTCGTTACCTTGTTTTAATTGCTCCGCACGACGCACTTCAAGACGAACAGTTGAATAGAATTTCAACGCACGACCACCTGGAGTTGTTTCTGGGTTTCCGAACATAACCCCAACTTTTTCACGAATTTGGTTAATAAAGATTGCGATTGTTTTTGATTTATTGATTGCACCTGATAACTTACGAAGTGCTTGAGACATTAGACGAGCTTGTAAACCTACGTGTGAGTCACCCATGTCTCCTTCAATCTCAGCTTTTGGTACAAGAGCTGCTACAGAGTCAATTACGATAATATCAACCGCACCACTTCGTACAAGTGCTTCTGCGATTTCTAAACCTTGCTCCCCTGTATCAGGTTGTGATAATAGTAATTCATCGATGTTAACACCTAATTTTTGTGCATATACAGGATCCATTGCATGCTCCGCATCGATGAATGCTGCTTGTCCACCTTGACGCTGTACCTCTGCAATTGCATGTAATGAAACTGTTGTTTTACCTGAACTCTCAGGTCCATAAATCTCGATAATACGGCCGCGTGGGTATCCGCCTACCCCTAATGCCACATCAAGTGCTAAAGAACCACTAGAAACTGTAGAAACTCTACGCTCCGCTTGTTCTCCTAATTTCATAATTGAACCTTTACCGAATTGCTTCTCTATTTGTTTTAACGCCATATCTAATGCCGCTTGACGATCACTCATTCAAAATTCCTCCTTAACTGAATTGCTAATCTTATTATACCTATTTTCAATTCAATTTGCCAACAAAAATCGAACATTTATTCGTTTTTTTTATTTTCCATTAAATAAAACTGCATTTAACCATTAAAAAAAGCTAGAAGAGACTTATATCTCTTCTAGCTTTTTATACAAATGATAAAACCCATATTTTGCTGAGCGTTCCCTAATTTGTTGACGACTTCCGCTTAAGTTTAGAGGAAAGACTACAGTTGGTTCATCTTTAATCGCCAATCCAACAAATACTGTTCCCGGCTCTTTATGTTCTGAAGCATCTGGTCCTGCTACCCCAGTGAAACTAATTCCGATATCCGCTTTTAATAATTCTTTAACATTTTCAGCAAGATAACGAGCACATTCTTTACTAACTGCACCGTCAGTAGACAACACTTCCTCAGGTACATGTAATACATGTTGCTTCACATCATTATGATAACAAATGACACCGCCTTTAAATACGGAAGACACACCAGCACTTTCTGTTACTTGATTCCCGAAGAGACCACCTGTTAAACTTTCCGCACACGCTAAAGTTAATCCTTTTTTCTTCAATAACTCTATCGCCTTATAATGCAGAAACTCTTGGTCATACCCGTAGAAGAACTCTCCTACTCTTTCTAAAATCAAATCTTCCACATGCTGAATGAGTTTCTCTGCTTCATCAACATTTTGATGTTTGGCAGTTAAACGTAATGTCACTTCTCCATCATTCGCAAGCGGGGCGATTGTCGGGTTCGTTTGTCCATCAATTAAATCTTGAACTTTCACCTCTAATTGAGATTCCCCAATTCCGAAGAAGCGCAGCACGCGAGAATAAATGTTTTCTCCTGTTGTAAAGTTACGTAAAAAAGGCTCTACATAACTTACATACATTGGCTTCATCTCTTTCGGTGGTCCTGGTAATAAAATGTAAACTTTTCCGTTCTTATTTAAACCCATACCAGGTGCCATACCGTGATCATTCGCAAATACAGTTGCCCCATTCAAAACGAGTGCCTGCTTTTTATTATTTTCAGTGAACTCACGACCTGTACGCTTAAAATAATCACTTATTAATGCTAATGCATTTTCGTCATATACAAGCTCTTCCCCTAAGCTAGACGCAATTGTTTCCTTCGTCAAATCATCTTTTGTCGGGCCTAATCCACCTGTAAAAATAAGCATGTCCGCACGCTCTTCTGCAACTTCAATCGCCTGCTGTAATCGTTTGTTATTATCTCCAACTACAGTATGGTAGTACACATTAATACCAATTGAAGCTAACTTTTCAGATAAAAACTGGGCGTTTGTATTTGCAATTTGTCCAAGTAATAATTCTGTTCCAACCGCAATAATTTCAGCATTCATCCCAATTCCCCCATAAACTTCTATTTTGAGTTTACAAAAGCAGCTCTATTTTTCCAGAAATAATCCCATCCTGAAATAACAGTAAAAATTAATGCAATCCATATGAAGATATCAGCAACTGGAATATGGATTAAATTTAAAGGTACATCGTGTAATAAGTATGCCGCAATCGCGATGATTTGTGTCCATGTCTTAATTTTCCCTAGTTGATTTGCCGCAACTACTTCCCCTGTTCCAGCAAGCACAAGACGTAGACCAGTTACCGCAAACTCACGGCTTATAATAATAATAACGATCCAAGCTGGTACGTATTGCATCTCAACTAACGTGATAAGTGCCGCTGAAACAAGTAATTTATCAGCTAACGGGTCAAGGAACTTCCCTAAATTCGTTACAAGATTATACTTTCTTGCGTAATGTCCATCAATCCAATCTGTAGCCGAAGCAACAATAAAGATAAGCGCTCCTACTAAATGCTGAATTGGTAAATCAACATCACCAATTGTATATGACCCCCAATCAAAGGGTGCTAACATAATTACCATAAAAATTGGAATTAAGCAGATTCTAGATATTGTAATTTTATTTGGTAAATTCACAGCTATTCCTCCATCATATCAAAAACATTTGTTCATTGAAAAAAGTCATCGAAGCGATGACTGTTATTGTGCAGGTTGCTCTATCCCTAGATTTTTAATCAAGAATTTTTGATGATAATTCTCTTCTGGATTCAACGGGAATGTAACGACTTGGCCATTTAATTTAAATTCAACATTCGGTGCACTTCCTATATTAAGGTTTACCACTTTCGCTGTTGATAAATCATATTTTTGAGTTTGGCCTTCCTCTATTGTTCCACTAAAGATATCATTTCCTGCCTCATTTTTAATACCTACATAACTTGCGCCTTTTGTTGTAATTTCTAGTTCTAACGTTTTATTATTATGAATTTCCAAAGTGGATTCCTTACCAGTTGTCCCAATTACTTTGATTTCTTGTTGTCCCGTTTGTTGCGCTGG
>NZ_JAKUFR010000044.1:0-40259 GCF_022663555.1 Bacillus cereus group sp. BfR-BA-01381 | reverse complement strand
ATTCTGAAATGATTTTACGTTTACTTACAGATTTAAAGATTGAACAGCAAGCTTTAAAAGAACAGCTGGAGAAAATGCAAACAGCTGTGAATACTCTTGAAGAAAAATCAGTGATTGTGGAAGAAAAACCAAAGACTATTGAAGAAAAACCAGCTGTTGCTGCTGCAAAGCAAAGAGCTCATTCTGGACACCCAACATCTTTTCGTGCTTGGAGAGCATCTGCTCAAAGGAATTCATAAAAATATAAGAAAAGAAGACATCAATTAAGATGTCTTCTTTTGCTTGTACAATCCAAATGCGATAAGAAGGTATATATCCATATTGCTTTAAAACTAAGAAGAAAATAACGATTGTCGACTCCTTTTTTAGTATAACATGTAATAGTAAATTTTTTTATGTATTTTTGCATATATATGGATTATATGATGTTTTATGATATATATTTTAGTTGTCTGTTATTTGTTTTAATTCATTTACTTATATTATTTTTTGAGTGCCCCAGTGATGGGGCCTTTTTTTATAATTGTGTTAAAGTGGAGACCCCTCAAGCATAAGGAGGGGTTCCATAACTAGGGAAATGGTTATTAGTGTTTAATAAGATGAAGCTCAGGATATTGCTTCTGAATTTCTTCTAAATGATTTTCGTTTATCCCTTTTAAAGTTTGATCGAAGAAGCTAGTTACTAGTTTATTAATGAGTGTATAATTTGTGGCTACATCTTCACCGGGTTCGTTAATAATAGGTGAAAATGCTGCTAAATCTGTAAAACTATTATGATTTGTTTTTGGAAGTACAACTGTGTACGCGCCAGGTTTTTCAATGGTTTTATTTCTTAAATAGGATATTTCAAACAATTCATCTTGGATTCCGTCTGTCTTTTGATTCTCCGCTTCTTTCATATACTGAATGGTAGCTTCAGCATTCATCAACATGAATGGTTTTTGAGGGCCGTCTTTAGGCATTGGATCGCCATACAATCCACCATCCATATCAATCGCAGCTTTAAAACGATTATCCTTTACTAACATTTGCGCGGCAGTTGCTCCTCCATAAGAGTGACCAAACATGCCAATTTTGTCATCGTCAATTAAATTTGCAATAGCTGTAAAGTTTTTATCAAAATTGCCTTTTATTACTTCGTTTAAAACAAAAGTAGTATCCTGTTCCCAATTTCGAACCATGTTATTTAAAGCGTTAGGTGTAAATTCAATTGGTACGGAATCTATACGTTTTCCATTAGGGAAAATTGTAGTTGCTGCGTATCCTGTGAAATTAAGAGCGATTACTACATAACCTTGACTAGCTAATTCTTCTAACTGGAATGTATTTTGTTGTCCGTATAATTCCATCCCATGGCCGAATAAAAGGAGTGGGAATTTTTCTTTAACTTGAAGTGGCTTAGCACCTTGATAAGAATGTGTTTTTGTCAGCCCTAAATGTGTCGTTACGATATACGGAGCACCTTTTGTTACACCCAATTGTTCAGCGAGGGCGTCTATGTTCTCAAAGTAGGCAGAAGGTTTCCCAGATCCTTTTTCAGCAGGATAGTACACTTGTATCATAAGTTCACGATTTCCATGACTACTACTCGGTACAATAGTTTCTTTTCGATTTGTATCAATTAAATGAAAAGCTTTCGTTCCTACTGTATATTTTCCTGTAGGCTCTGGGAGTGTTATGATCGGGAAAAGTAAAGGTAACGTGAACATTGCGATAGCAGTTACGATAATTCCTACCCCTTTTAAAATTTTCATCACTAACTTTTTAGAAACAGCTGTAGTTTTTGGTTTCAAAAAAACTTGTAATGTTAAAACGAACAATAAGAAATAAGCAGGTATCATACGCCAGTTTGCGCCAATTAATACGATGGTGGCTAATAAGAATATGTAATTTATTATTAAGATGAATACATTCTTTTTCGTCAACCCACGCTTGATAAAGATAAGTTGGATGCTAGACAAAAGTAATACAGCAACAAAAATGATTTCTAACATTTTCAGTTTTTAGCTCCTTTCCTAATCATATAAATGTAGATTGCTAAATTGATAATCTATAATCTTATCGGTTATATAACCGTCATTGATAATTGTATGCATGTAAGTAAGTTTAGAATGGTTTTACATGAAATCTTAAGAAAAAAGTACTCATATGAGTACTTTTTTTCTTAAACCGTGCCCCATAAATGATAAACCATACCGATAACAAAAAAAGCGAGTCCTACAAACAAAACAATTAAAGCGAGGATTCCATTTTTATTCTGTTCCATACAGTCAGCTCCTTTTTAGTTATATACAAAAAAGCCTTTAGTCGTAATTATGGCTAAAGGCTTTGGGTATCATACGTGTAGGTTTATAAAAATTTACTTGGTTATGTATCCCGCTATTTGCGGGCTAATAACCAGTGGAGGGTGGACAAAGCCCCGGCTGATTAAAGTTCCACTTTATGGGAGACTTATGACTTATATCCTGTAATAATGAGAAAAACAATATAAAGATTCTGATGGAAATAGGTTGTATATTTGAACGTAATCCAAAATGAAAGAAGAATTTACGGCGTTACTAAATGTATTAACTTGATAATGATGCTTGATTATTAGAATCGAAAAATTTTATTTTTATTATAATTAATAGAAATGAAAGTAGTATAAATATAAATCCGCTCCAAATAAGCTGGTGAATACCTAAGTTTGAAATAAACCAGCCTCCAATAGTTGTACCTAAAGTAATTCCGAGATTGGAGAATGAAACGAATAGGCTATTACCAAATTCAGGTGCTTCTTTTGCTTCGCTTATTAACCATGTTTGACCAACAATTAATCCGCCGGCATGTATGATTCCCCAAATGAATACCATAAAAATCATTGGAACAAGGTAGGAGCCTAAATAATAAACCAATATGTAAACAATAGAATATAAAATAGGGAACGATATTACTGTATTTACTATACTTTTTTGTAGGAGACCACCAAATAATTGATTGCCTAAAATCATAACTATACCAAATATAAATAGCATAATACTGATGAGCGATCCATTCATAGAAGTTACTTTTGCAAGGTACTCGGCGAAGTAGCTGTATACAGAAAACATGGCCGCAAAAAGGAATGTGACGGTTAAAATATTTAACCATAATCCCGGTTTTCCGAGTATGCGAATTTGTTTGCCAAAGGACATTTTTTCTTTAACAGGCATAGAAGGAAGTGAGATTAATATTCCAATGAATGCAAGAGCGTTAACAAGCGCTCCGAATAAGAAAGCAATTTCTAGTGAAAACTGGTCTGCAAGGTAAGAGGTTAATGGTACACCTAGAGCAAAACCAACTGTAATTCCCATAAAAACTTTTGTAACTGCTTGACCACTTTTTTCAGGGGGGACAAGTTTAGCAGCAGTTACAAGAGCGATTGAAAAGAAGAGTGGGTGAAGAGATGCTGGTAAAATACGGAAAATAAGCATGATTTCAAATTGTGTTGTATAAGCGTAGATTATATTTGAAATAACAAAAACAAAGATTGCTGTTAATAAAATTATTTTTCGATTAACACTAGAGACGAGCAAAATTAAAAACGGACCAGAAATAGCAACAACTAGCGCGAATATACTTACTAAAAATCCTGCTTGAGCAGTGGAAATACCAAATTTCTGAGTGATTTGTGGTAATACACCGACAATACCCATCTCGGTAGTAATAATTCCGAACACGCCTATTGCTAGTGTCAGAATAAGTAAAGGATTTACTTTTTTCATTTGTAAAACTCCCCATTCTTATCATTATTTTGAAAGTAAAATCGATTCATTAATAAAGAAATGAGCATTTATTGCGAGTGTGATTGGATGTCAATTTTATTAGATTTATGTAATGTTAAATACAATAACAGATATCTAAATAACTAGATATGATGTATTAAAAAAATTTCTCCTTTCTATGTTTCTTGCTTTTATAGGTAGTGCAATTTTATAAAAAAATAATTGGACACCTGTAAAAAAGCAGAAGGTGTGAAAGCTACTAATCAATTGGTAGTTTGATTAGTAGCTTTTACTTTATAATTCGTTTTGGACATATTCAGAAAACGCCCGTATTGTTTCTTCATTTCGACGATAGTATGTCCATTTTCCAATTCGATCAGAGTCTAGTAGCCCTGCCTTTTTCATAGTTAATAAATAACTAGAAATAACCGATTGGGCTAACCCAGTCTTAAGCTGGATATCTCCTACACACACTCCAATCTGAAAATTAATTCCTTGTTCTAAATAAGGTTTTTCGTCGAAATGGTTTTCTGGATTTTTTAACCATGATAAAATTTGACATCTTGTTTCATTTGACAATGCTTTATAAATTAATGAAGGTTCCATAAGGATATTATATCTACTTTTATAGATTTGTAAATAGGTTTTGATGATTTTAAGGGAAGGAGGTATATGTAGATTCTTTTAAATGTGAATGAGATGCTATTAATAATAGGGCTTTTTTCTGGATGTGACTTTATAAAAAAGTTGTACTTCTGTATGAATTTGGAATATGATTATTTAAAGAGTAGGTGATGAGTACATGCAGGAAACAAAACAATTCCCGCTTATATCTGGAAATCTCTCATTAGATTTAGTAAATACAGAGCTAGTTAGGCGTGGACAACGTTATGATTTATTAATAACAGATGAAGATGTATTAGAATGGCTACATGTAATAAAGGTTAATCTGCCTTTTTGGAATGAAAAAACACTTATAGGAATTCAAGAACGAATGGATCAAGTTACATCTAGCATATTAGAGGCAAGAGAAGTACTGAGAAAACAGTTTGAGACAATTGCTGATCAGCACGAAATTTCTAATGATTTTATTACGTATTTAGAAAAACAAATTGAGAAGGCACCATTTACATATAAGGTCATTGAACAACGTCTAGTACCTGTCCCAGTTGGAGAAATTGAGGATGTACTTGTATCGATAATTGCATTGGATGCTTTAACCTTAATAACAGAAAATAAGCTTATTTCTCTTAAAAGGTGTTCAAATCCCGACTGTGTTTTATTATTTATAGATAAAAGTGGAAAACGAAAATGGTGTTCTATGAAAATATGTGGGAACCGGAAAAAGGTAGCAAAATTCCAGGATCGAAAATGTGAAGAAGTTTAGGTGATCAACTGATAGCAGTTGATCTTTTTTTATGCATTTTTAAACTAACCCCTAAAATTAATATTGACCGGTTAGTTTATTCGGAATATAATTGTTGGTAAATAAAGGAGGAGAACGATGGGGAATACAACAACAGTTAAACAGAAAGAGACCGAGACGATAAGCGTAAGATATTTCGCAAAAATGAAAGGGAAAGGAAGAAGTCCATTACAAGTAAACATAAAGGACTCTTTGACGGGGCTATTAGGGGGATTTTTAACAATACTCACCTTAACATATTTAACGAGTATAACTTCTACAGAATTGTTAATGGCTCCATTTGGGGCGAGTTGTGTATTAGCGTTTGGAGTTTGGAATGCACCGTTATCTCAGCCGCGTAATATTATTGGAGGACATTTGATTTCAACTTTCATTGGTCTATCAATATATCATTTGTTTGGGAATGAATATTGGACAATTGCTTTAGCAGTTGGGATGTCGATTGCTATTATGATGTTAACAAGAACAACACATCCTCCGGCAGGGGCCGATCCAATTATCGTTATTTTAGGTGCATACAGTTGGAGTTATTTAGTAACACCAGTTTTAGTTGGTTCTCTTGTTATTGTAGTTATTGCTTTATTTATTAATAATATGAGTAGTAAAAGGAGTTATCCAACTTTTTGGATATAGTTTGTAAAGCGGAAAACAATGTAAGCAAGTATTTTATTTTTACTATGTTTCATTTTTTGTATAGAAAAAGCCTTTAGTCGTAGTTATGACTAAAGGCTTGAGTTCTCGTATGTTTTAGTTTACAAAGAAAAGACACCCATATAAGAGTGTCTTTTCCGATAGTTTGTTTAGCAGAAGCAAGCAGCTCCAACGATGATTAATAAAATAAACAATACAACTAATAATGCAAATCCTCCAGCAAAACCGCAGCCTCCGCCGCAACTACCACCAAATCCCATAATAGTTCCTCCTTTAATAAGAGGGGAAAACAAAGGGTCACTCGTGTTTTTTAACGGATTCCATTTACTTTATGTTTGACGCCTGAATGTGAGCAGGTCCTTTTGAAAATAAAAAAAAGACACCCTGAGGTGCCTTCTGTCCCATTTATTTCATTAATATTCGTTAGCGTAAAATTCTTTTATTAGCTTTATTTCATTTGTATCTGGGTTAAACTTAAATATTTTAATTTGATTAGATTCGTCTTTATAGGCAAATGTATTATCGCCAATTTGGGTCATATTGCTAGTGTTTAAGATAGGGTCACTATCATGATCAGTGATTTCCACAGGTTTCTCACGATCCCAAAATGCAATGACAATGATCAAGATAATAAGGCATATACGTATGTTACGTAGTTCTCTTGCTAGAGGATGCTCCATATGATAGTCTCCTTTTTCATTTGCTAGATTTTGTGTATAAAAGAGATATTTTCTATGAGAATATAAATAAAAAAGACACTGTAAAAAGTGTCTTTTTTATTTGATTTATGCGCATTGCTTAATAAGACGCTAGTTCCTCAAGTTAAATATGAGTAACTATGTAGGGTGATTTCATTATAACATTTTAACCAGTAATGGGTCTATATGGAATTTTGTTGATAAGTGTGTTTGATTATTCAGAATGGTACATGTAGTGAAAAATATTTATTACTTATAGTAATTGTAAAATATAACGATGTATATAACTAGTCTTGTAATGAATTTTTATTATATTTAAGATTGAAATAGAAATGAAAAAAGCACAAAGAAGGAGCTGTAGCATATGGGCGCTTGGGGAACTGGATTATTTGATGATGACACGACTTGTGATGTGAAAGATCAATTTATTGAGTATATAGAAGAGGGTAATAGTGCGGAAGAAGCAACTAAGTTCATTTTAGAAGAGTATGTAGATGAGTTTGATATAGAGGAAGAGTTAGAAGAAATATCTTTAGTATACATTGGTCTTGCGGCAATACAATTGGAGAAAGGCTGTCTTCAAGAAGAAGTTCGTAACAAGGCAATTGCATTAATTGAACGTGGGGCTGACCTTGAGCTTTGGGAAGAAGCCGATACGGAAGATTATGAAGAGAGAAAGAGAGTTTTAGATGAATTTAAGCAACAGTTGATTAACGGTTAGTAGTTTATAACATAAAACTTATATATTGTCTAATATATAAGTTGAGGTGAGAGAAACACTTTTGCTTGTATAAAGATGTAATTGAGAAGAATAGTGAAAGTTTAGAGCTTTACGTATGAGAAGGAGACATCTTAATTGATGTCTTCTTTTTTCATTGCGAATAAAATACAGAGCGCTATTCACTTTACACAAACATAACGGTATAATATAGTTAAGTTAAGTGAACTTAACTATTTGGATAAAACCGAAATAACAGCATGGAGGAAGAGTGCTATGACTAGAACGTATAAAGAAATAATTAATGAAATGAACCGAGCCTACACTGAATTTTACATTTTACTATTTCAAGATTTAAAGGACGAGTATGGTCTTACTGGACAGCAAGAGAGTATGCTATTTCATATTAATTTAAATGAAAACACGACAGCGAATCACATCGCGACTACTTTTAATATATCGAAAAGCGCTGTGAGCCAAGTTTTATCGAAATTGGAAAAGCAGAAGATGATTTCAAAACAAGTAAATCCTAATAATAAAAGGGAGTATTTCCTTACACTTGGTCCGAACGGTAGTAAGTATATGGAGCAGTTGTCTAAGTTAGATGATGTATTAATTGAGAAGTATTTTTCTAAAATCGATATAAATGCTTTAGAACAAATGACGGATACGTTAAAGAAAATAAATAAGGTGATATTGGAAGAAAAACAGAAGGATCTTGATTGTAATGAGTAAGAACTTGAATGAGGTAATGAGTAGAAAGGAGGAGAAGCGTGTGATGAGTTACATACCAAATATGATGACGATAGCGAATTTTATTTGTGGGATATTGGCCATTTATTCTGTTTTCTTTCAAGATATGTATGGTGCAGTCATGTTCATTATTACAGGTATGGTATTTGATTTGTTTGATGGTATGGTGGCTCGGAAACTGGATGCTGTTTCGGAAATTGGCGGAGAGTTAGACTCATTTGCGGATTTAGTTACCTTTGGCGTGGCACCGTCTATTCTCGCCTATAGTGTCGCGTTAAAAGATTTGCAGTCTATTGGGATGATATGTGCGCTTGCTTACAGTATTTGCGGAATGCTTCGGCTTGCGAGATTTAACACGCAGCAAAGCAAACTTCCGACATTTATCGGCATGCCCATTCCATTTGCGGCAATGTGTCTCCTCGTTTTATGTCTCTTAAATAAACCAGTTTCCGTAGCATTTGGCACATGCGTACTTGCTTATTTAATGGTGAGCAAAATCAAATTCCCTCATTTTAAAAAAGATATATCGGAAAGCTTGAAGTCCGAAAGATGGGAGTAATAGGAAAGGTAAGGAGCATAACATGATTCGTATGGCATTAAGATCATTCAACATACAAATATATTGTTTGTTAGGCGTGATGTTACTGGGATGGCTGATGACACCTTTTCGAGCACAGTTTGTAGGGATAAGCATTGGCCTTATAGTTAGTATGTACTGCGCCTGGATTTTAGGAAGGCGTATCGAAAAGTTTGGAAATAGCATCGTAAAAAAAGAAAAAGCACCGATGCTTGGCATGATGAATCGATTTGCAGCCGCCATACTCGGTGCGATTATTATGTATGAAATTGAACACCGTGAGTACATGTGGACATTTGCAGCTGGAATTATGGGTGGGTATTTCTTGGTTATTGTTAATTTGGGGTATTATAGTATGAGGGATGAGAAGGAATAGATTAGTACACTTTAATTAGAAATTAATATCCGCCTCAAGCATGGAAAGATATATTTGAGGCGGATTATTAACACTTACAATAAAATCAATAAAATTCTCCCAAAATAAAACAATGAAAGTAAGTACTCCATTTTGAGTCTGCTCTATAAAACTAGTTCTTCTTATTTTTTATTTTTTTAAACATAAATTTGTAAATTAACCATGTAATAATTATTACCACAGGAGTAATTAATGCACCGTTAAACATTTTTTGATATATGTATAGCATATTTAAAATTAATAAAGAAACTATTGTAATAATCATATTATATTTTGAAAAGGTTTCTACAAATTTAGAATGTGCAAATAACTTTTTGTATATAAAGTAAAAGATTACAAAAAGGATTGTTGTTACTAAACTAAAAACACTAATTTGAAGATAAAATATAACTATTAAATTTGTTACTGCTATTATCATTAACCAAAAAATTAGATAAAACTTCTACACTTACTAATAGAGCTCCTAGCGTTGCAATAAAAGCAGCAATTTTATTTGAGGAATCATCTTTGTTATTAGAAGAATTTTGTCTATTCATGAATAAAAATCAGCTCCAAGTTTCTTTATCCCCTTTAAAATAGATAATCAGAATTTTATTTTGTGTGGAAATGTATTATGTGATTGCTAGGCTCTTTTACCTAGGTACAAGGTGAAAATTTAAGAAAAATTTTATATTTACCCCACTTTTTATTTTAAAAGTTTTTCCTATCCTATTTATTTAAATCACCCTATTATGATAGGAGTGGGAACGAATTGGAATCAGCATACGGGATTCGAAGAAATTATTAAAGGATTTATGGGTACACATAACAAATTTCCTATGTATATGTTATTTGAAACTTATTTATGTAGAGACTTTATTGAAGGATTTTTAGAAGAGAATAAACTTCATTTTGAGCTAGTTTTTACTAATAAGAAAAAGGATACGAACTTTTTTAAAGTGTGCATTACCAATAGTGATGATATAACCACACTTATGAAGTATTTCTTCCAATCAGCACAAGATTCTCTCTATACGTTATTAAGCTATTCGGTAGACTGTAAGATTATCAGTAATCGTATTGGTGAGATTGAAATAAAGGCTGACAATTTCTATCCAAGCTTTTCATTTATGTATGATGCGCAAGAATTATTTATTATTGGTGGAGAAGAAAAATGGTCAGATATCCATTATATAAAAAGATTTTTCCATCTTGAGCAGATTACAGATGAGCTAATTATTGATTTAAGAAAATGAGAGACGAGAGAGAATAAATGAAAAAACCCTCAAGTATAGAACGACATACTTGAGGGTTTTTATGTATGAAGAAGGGCCTTGTATCATATATTTTATTCGTCGCTGCATGTAAGTCATTCGGTTTATAAAAACAATGTGTTGAATAAATCAGTAAAGAAGGCTTTTCTATTTTTCCCTAGAATGAACAGTAATGTATAATCTAATTCCTTCATGTAATAAGGAGGCAGTAAAATTTGAACAGGAAAATTTGGTTTGTATTTACTTGTTTTGCTCTTTTAGTATCTAGTTATATTGTTGTCCAATATTTTATTATGGATGGATTTCAAACAGGGCTTGTAAAAGCGAAGCTTATGTTTGGATCTAAATTAAGTGAGTTTTGGTATATGATGTTATTTATACATATTACAACTAGTATAGTAGCATTAGTAATTGGTCCGTTTACATTATCCACTAAATTTAGAGAAAGGAATATCAACCGTCATCGAATAGTTGGGAGAATCTATATGGTTGGTATATTATTAGGAGGTGTTTCTGGACTATACCTATCCTTTTATGCTACGGGAGGATTGGTAGCGAAGCTAGGTTTCGGTTTGTTATCCGTATTTTGGTTAACATCAGCATATCAAGCATTACATAGAGTTAAAAATAAAAAAATTAAAGAGCATCGGAATTGGATGATTAGAAATTATGCTTTAACCTTTGCGGCAGTTACATTAAGAATTTGGCTACCTTTGTTTATCGTTCTATTTGGGATAGAACATTTTGAACTTAGTTACGCTATTATTGCTTGGTTAGCATGGGTACCCAATTTAATTGTCGCAGAATTATTCATAAGAAAAAGGCTTAATAAAGGAAAATACGAAGGAAATGAGGATTTACATTTTTAATGTGAATTTGCTGTAATATTGAGGGCAGAATTCTTCAGTAATTGAATTTTTTTTTAGCTGAATTACGTACAAAAATAGGATGGCCAATTGAAGCCATCCTATTTTTATTTATATTACCAACTAGCAGTTTCCGTATTTTCTTTCAACCACTTCACCCAATCCAAATCTTCTACTTTAAGCAAACTAAGCGAAACACCTTTCATATCTAAAGAAGTTAGTAGTGTACCAACTTTTACGAATGTAATCTGTAATCCTTCCAGCTCACATAAACGGCGAATGTCATTTGCGAAAATGTATTGTTCCATTAATGGGGTTGCACCTAATCCATTAATGAGAATAGCGAAGTTGTCACCTTTTCTCCAGCGGTAAATGCTTTTTAGTTTGTTCATTAGTTCGATTGCTAATATTTCAGAAGAGGATAGCGCTTCTTTACGGTAACCTTTTTCGCCGTGGATACCGACGCCATAAAAGACTTCATCGTCGTTTAACGTGAAAGAAGCTTTTCCTTTCACTGGATCATTGGCAGGTGAAAGAGCGACTCCTAATGTGTGTAAGTTTTCAGTGATAGAACGGCCCATTGCTGTTAGTTCTTCTAAAGAATGTCCTTCAAGGGCAGCCGCACCAAGTATTTTTTGAACGAAAACAGTGCCAGCGACGCCGCGTCTTCTTTTATTAAAAGAAGCATCATCTTCAATTGAAACGTCGTCATTTACGATGATATGGTCAATTTTTCTTCCTTCTTCTTTGGCAATTTTTTCAGCCTCTAAAAAGTTAGCTACATCATCTTTAAAGTTTTTGATGATGAATAAAATACTCTTATCTTTTGGCATGAGGCGAGTTGCGGCAATAATTTGTTCCACTGTAGGCGGAGTGAAAATACTGCCGTTTACTGCCGCTGTAAGCATACCTTTCCCTACATAACCAATATCAGCAGGTTCATGTCCGCTACCACCGCCGCTTATAATAGCGACGTCTTGCTTCATTTTTTCGATATCTTTTACATAAATGATGTTATTTGTTTCGTCATAATTTACTTTGTCGTTATGTTCAAAATAAAAGCCATGCAGCATATCTTGAACGATATTTTGTACATCATTCATAATCTTTTTCATTGCTTTTGCCACCCTTTAATTACTTTGCTGATTGCTCCAGTAATAGTAGTAATTGATTGTTTATCATATTTTTCATGAGAGAAGACATAATGGAAGGATCTACTTCGCACTTGCTTTCAATCCAATCTTTTATCGTTCCAACGAAGCCGTGACTATAAAAGGAGGCAATCGTATTTTTTGTCTCATCAGAAAGGCTGAATCCACAGCTTACAGATAGTTCATCAATAATCTTCATATATAAGTTTTTCGTATGCTCAAATAAATAGTGATTAAACGAGTTTTGTTCAATGACTTTAAAAGCATTTCGGTAAAATTTTTGATTTTCATAAAAGTAATCAAATAATAAATCGAAAATGTTTTCCCACGTTTCATAGTCGAGAAAGTCGATAATGTTCTCTTTCGTTTCTTCTCTATAAATCCAGCTTAATAGTTCAAATTTATCTTTAAAATGATAATAAAAAGTTTGCCTACGCATTTGACAGTGTAACATAATATCGCTCACTGATATTTTATGAAAAGACTCTGTTTCCATTAAATGTTTCAATGAGTTCGCGATTATCTTTTTAGAAATTATAGAAGAGGTCATCTGAATCATCCCTAGAATGTTAGTAATATGAAAATCCTACCCATAAATGAGAGCGGTGTCTTTAGACAGATTGTCCATTTTGTCCGTTTACTATAAAACGCTTTCATTTTAACATGGATAGTAAGAAGAAGATTTCAAATATATCACAATATATTAAAGGAATTGAGGGAGAAGCACAATGAAAAAGATTATAAACAAACCAGAAACATTAGTAATGGAAATGTGTAACGGAATGGTTATGGCTCATCCAGAGCTTGAACTTTTGAAAAAATATAAAGTCATTAAGAAGAAAGAAATGAACGAAAATAAAGTAACGTTAATTAGTGGCGGCGGTAGTGGTCATGAGCCGGCACATGCAGGGTTAGTCGGAAAAGGAATGTTAGATGCGGCAGTGTGCGGAGATGTGTTTGCTTCGCCTTCACAAATTCAGGTATATCAAGCAATTAAAGAAACAGCTAGTAAAAAAGGTACGTTATTAATTATTAAAAATTACAGCGGCGATATTATGAATTTCAAAAACGGTGCGCATTTAGCAACTGAAGATGGAATTGAAGTCGACTACGTAAAAGTGGACGATGATATCGCGGTAGAAGATAGCCTGTACACAGTAGGACGCCGCGGTGTTGCGGGCGTTATTTTAGTCCATAAAATTGCCGGTGCAGCAGCGGAAGCAGGTATGGATTTAGGAGCGGTGAAAGCTGTCGCAGAAAAAGCAGCTGCTAACGTGCGCACAATCGGTTTAGCGTTAACGTCTTGTACAGTTCCAGCGAGCGGATCACCAACTTTCACACTTGCGGAAGATGAGATGGAATACGGCGTAGGTATTCACGGCGAACCAGGAATTAAACGTGAAAAAATGTTGTCAGCTGATGAATTAGCGAACCGTATGACAAATGATTTAATGAAAGATTTAGGAGTAAAAGCCGGCGAGGAAATCGCACTTTTAGTTAACGGTTTTGGCGGAACACCACTGCAAGAACTTTACCTATTTAACAACGCAGTGACGAGAGAATTAGCTGCTAGAAATATTAAAATTAATAGAGTATTCGTCGGCAACTATATGACGAGTATCGATATGGCAGGTATGTCTTTAACGGTAATGAAATTAGATGATGAGCTAAAAACATTACTATCAAAAGAGTGTAATACACCAGCGTTTAAAGTAGACGGTCCAGTTGAAAGTGTAGAGTACGTGAATGTGCTTGAAGAGACAGAAGAGAAGGAAGTTTCCTTTGAACTAGAAACGGCAGAAGAGCACGCTGTTATTAAAGATAATGTCATTACATTAAACAACATGATTTATCTCGTTGATAAAATGAGCGATATTATTATTAAAAATGAAGTACCGTTCTGTGAGCTAGACACGCATGCTGGTGACGGAGACTTCGGAATGAGTGTGGCAAAAGGATTTAAGCAATTAAAACGTGAGTGGCATTCGATTGTAGAACAAGAAAACGTAACGATTGGATCATTCCTTGACGGTTGTTCGATGATTATTATGGAACATTGCGGCGGCGCGTCTGGCCCAATTTGGGGCGGTGCATTCCGCGCAGCTAGTAAAGCAGCAGGCGAAAAACGTGAGCTAACAGTGAAAGAATTCGCTGAAATGTTGCAAGCAGCACTGCAAGGCATACAATCTATCGGTGAAAGATCATTCGGAAGAGGAGCAGTAGTTGGTGACAAAACACTTGTTGATGCACTTGCTCCATGTGTAGACTCTTGGTTAGCTAGCGCTTCAAGCGAAGAAGACATGAAAACTGCCTTTGAAAAAGGTGCAGAAGCAGCGGTCAAAGGAGCAGAGTATACGAAAGAAATCGTAGCTCGCATGGGCCGCGCTGGTACAGTTGGTGAAAGAAGTTTAGGATATCCAGATGCAGGTGCACATGCACTTGGGGTTATCTTTACGGAGATTGCGGGTAGTTTGAAATAGGAATAATGTTAGTTTGAAAGAATCCCTTTCATGGTAAGTTGTTTACTGTGGAGGGGATTTTTGTAGTTGATATATATAATTTCATTAGATGTTATCTCCACAAAGATATGTATTTTATAAATACTGAGATAAGAATTTTAAAAGAAGTAATAGGAGGCCGTATTTTTTACGATACTTGTTAATCTTTTTCATCATTGGCTTAGTAATACCGAGGGTTATTATAAATATATTAATTACATAATTTGTCCCTATCAAAATGAACGTCTTTTGCATCTAATATATTGTAAATATATTTTATTTTGAAAGGATGTGATGATATGGCTCATAAATCTACTGGAGTGTTTCGAGTTCCAGTTTCTGAAAATGGGATTATTCCAACTGCTCTCAACATTATGTTAAACAATGATTCACGCTGCCATACTAGTAATGTAACGGTAACTGTTAAGAGAAGTCCAAACACTTCTTTCCCAACTCAAAATGAATTAGTTGAAATCTCTCGTACTTTTGTTTCTTTAGAACCGAACAGAACAACTAAGATTGTGTTGTTTACTCCAGAATTCCAAATAGAAGATTTTCTTGATGTTATTATTAGTGGAAATAAAGCTGATGTTAAGGATGTTCTTGTATATTCTTTCTTAGCAGATTCAGCGGGTCACAATTTGTCATCTACTGTTTTCAGAAATGCAGAATACACTTTTGCCTGCTGACAACGTGATGATGTATTCTTTACTATCATATCAAGGTGCCATCCTGCAGCTTGATATGATAGTAATTTTATTGTGTTGTTATTATATAAGAAAAGAAGACATTGATTAAGATGTCTTCTCTTACTTGTACACTTGGTGTTAAGAAGGTATCATATTGCTTAAAAACCATAAAAAATTGTAGAAACTATTACTAAATTAAATCATGTTCTCTATTAACAAATTTTTTAATTTTATTCCCATATAAAACTTTCTTTGGATTTATAATTATAAGTAAAATCGCAACTAT
Organism: Bacillus cereus group sp. BfR-BA-01381; assembly: GCF_022663555.1. Taxonomy (NCBI): domain Bacteria; kingdom Bacillati; phylum Bacillota; class Bacilli; order Caryophanales; family Bacillaceae; genus Bacillus; species Bacillus cereus group sp. BfR-BA-01381. The sequence goes on along the minus strand of NZ_JAKUFR010000044.1, from coordinate 24,535 downwards.
GGAATAAAAAATTGCAGTATACATAATTAATTCAATTAATTGTCCATTGATTATGCCAATAAATAAGTTAAAGAAAAAGTGGATGATCATTGGAATAATTAAATTTTGATTTAAATTATAAAATGTTGTCATAATAATTGTAGTAGATATAATTGCAATCATAAAAAACAAAATATATTTGATTAAATTACTGCCTGTAAAACCTGTAGTAAACCATATAGGTAGATGCCACATTCCCCACCAAAAACCAATAATGATTGAAGATTTTAATGGTGAGTATTTTTTCTGAAGCTCCATTAATGCAAAACCCCTCCACCCTAATTCTTCTCCTAGTGGTCCGGATACAATAGTTTTAACAACATAATAAAGTAATACGCCCCATGTAGTTCTATTAAAAATAGAGTTTGCTTCACTGTTAGTTGAAATGAGAAACAACATCGTCAAAAATATAATTATTTGAATGATACTTACAGTAAGAACGATAGAGTAATTAAGTTTATTTTTAAATCTATCTTTTACGAATTGAATAAAACTCTGTCCAGGATAAATTCTTTTAAATAGAAATATAAAAGCAAAAGTGGAAGACCAAGCTGATATGCAGAGCATTACATCAAAAATCCAAGTTGGAACATGTAATAATTTTGTAATTCCTACAAGCAGAAAAAGTGGCCAAAAAATAATGTTGGTTAGTAATATAAAACTTACCACGGGCTTTTTCAGTCTTTTATCTTCAGTCATATACAATCCCACCTTAAGCTAAATTTTTAACATACAATAATGTACTTATTCAGCGCGTTGAGATAATAGACTGAATATTCTTTCTGTTATATTTGACATATGTAGATTTCTACAGAGATTTTTCAGTGTATATTTTGGAGTTACTTGATGTTTACGTTATAAGAGATATATACATCTTGGTTAATTTTTAGATGCAATGGGTGTTTCAAGATTTTTTTGCTTCATATGTTAAAGAATATGGAGCAAAAATCAGAAAATGAAATGATTCGTACAGAACTATAGGTATATATAATTTTATACATTTACATAGTTTTTTAATTTTAAACAGTAAACTAATTCTGGATGGTGTCCTTCTTCAATCTCTCCTGTTGGCCTAAAACCCACTTTTTCATAAATCCGCTTTGCGCGTTCATTATCGTGAATAACCGATAAGAATATTTCTTCGCATTTGTACGTCTGAACCATACTATCTATTACTGCTTTTAAAACAGGAACCCCATACCCTATCCCTTGATATTGATGGCCAAGCATCATACTAATTAACTCATATTGCTTCGTTTCATTTCTAAAACCATACGAAGCAAAACCTATTAAAACATCATTATCATATATAGCTTTCGGAGTAAACCCAAACGTTTGGCAAGCTGCAAGAAAGAAAGCATTTGAACCAACCCATCTTTCATATATTTGAATGTGTTTTTCTTGAAGTTTATCTGATTTTAAATTAATAATTTCAAAGAAATTTTCTTCTGTTACATCTATTAATTTTAGATTCATCTTTTCTCCTCTTTCCATTTTTTACATTATCTATTCTAATTCTTCATCGTATTTCTCATTCCTTTATCTTCTTAATGGATGAAACTATTCAATTTAAAAAATAGTCCGAAACCTTAAGTTAATGGATGTGGGGTAGCACTAACGAAATGTTCTTTTTTCTTCAAAGCTTTTATTGCTTCACTTAAATAAACAGTATTCCACATACTAATTTCATTAATTAAGAGGTTTCGTGTACTACTTCTTGGAAGTTGATCTTGTAGCGCTCTTTCTCGTAATTCACTATGTTTTCCAAAGAAAATATTGAAAGGCAAGGCGATGAATACATTTACAAAATGACAAAACTGTAAGAATACAAGAATGTTTGTAAGAAAGTTCGATGTTTTCCTTTTTCTTTTTTTATTATAGTGAAGAAGAACGAAATATTCTCTTATGTAGGAAAGGAAGATAATAATGATTGATTTATTAAATAAATGGATGTTAGAAAGTACAGGGAATTTCAATATTGTTGTAGGACTTACAGCCCTTCTATTTTTTGGTTCAGTAATTGCACTTATTATTATTTACAAAAAAATTGGTAAACCAGATGAAAGAACAAATGCTATTTATTTAAAAATTACTTCTCGTATGTTTACTACTCAAATTCTAATGAATGCTATATTTATTTCTTTAGTTGGTAAAGATATCGAGAATTTCCGTCAAATCTTTATATTGTTTGAAGCTTTTGTATTCTTCGTTGGAGCTATTTATTCGTTTAAATTATATAGACAGGAATACAAATAATTTACTTATAAGAAACAATAAAAAAGAGGTTGCCCAAAAGTAGTTATTCAACTGCTTTTGGGACAACCTCTTTCTAATAGTTTTTTAGCAGAAACAGCTGCATCCGATAATGATTAATAGAATAAATAATACAACTAATAAAGCAAATCCTCCAGCGAAACCGCAGCCTTCTCCGCAACTACCACCATATCCCATAACAATAGTGCCTCCTTTAGATAAAAGGGTAAAACTAGGGTTCATTCCATGGATTTTAACGGGTTCACTTTACCTTATGTTTTAAAGAATGAATTGAGCAGGTCCTTTTGAAAATAAAGAAAAGACGCCATTAGGCGCCTTCCTTTTAGGTAGATAAGACTTTAGTTTTCCAATCTAAAGAAATTTTGTATCAGTTCTTTGTGAGTATATCATAATATCTGGTTGATTTATTATGCATTGTTACATACTTCTCTAAATTCCTCTATTTTTCATTTGATAAAATAAAATCCTAATATTACCAAAAGTTAAATAAATATTTCTACATATTCAAGATATTTACATAAATTACAAAAGTGATACATTTAAGTTGTAAGTTATAAAAACTATTAAAGGGGGATTTATTATGTTCAAGAAATTAGTAGTAGGGCTATTAGCAACTGGTATTGCATTAACAGGAGGAATTGGAGCGGCTTCAGCTGACACACAAAAAGATGTGAGCTCTCCGAAGCAAGCAGCATGCTCAATTCCTTATGAGTATTCTAATGGTAAATTTAAAAGAACTCTTTATTACTCAAATGGAGTATATGCTAATAGTTTTAATGAAAATGTTTGTGGCGGGACGATTACATGGTATTTAAAACATGTTCAAAATGGAGTTGCTTTTTACGAAGGTAATTTAAAATAGTAGATTCTTTGAACCGCATTTATCCCGCATTAACGGGCAGTAAGACCCCCACCTAAAAATTCAGTGGAAGCAAAGAAGTTAGGTGGGGGATCAACTGCCCGTAAAAGCCCGATTGGTTCAACTAATAATCAGTGGGGGATGAACAAAACCCCCACTGATTAAAGTCTCACTTTATTGAGGTTCTTTTAGTTTTTAAACTGATTCTCTACAAAAAAAGACACCTAAAGGTGCCTTCCTGCGACTTTTGTAAGTAACTTTTACGAAATTATGATTGTTTTTTATTTTGTATTTCAATCAGTTCATCTGGTAGCGTTTTTGTATAATATTCTTTTTCTGTTAGTTCAAATATAAATAGTGCTTTTGTCCAGTTATAAACAACATCTTCTACATTATGTTGTTTAATCTTTAATAAAAACTGACCTTTTAAATAGAATAGTTCACCTAATAGGTAAAAAGTATTTAAATTAATTGCTAATTTTATACCATTATCAAGGTATTTTATTGCCTCTTCATGTTGATATATGGAGTCTAAACATTTTGCTAAATTTAACATGATTTTTAATTTAATTTCTTTATCTCTAGGAAAATCTAACTTATTAAAATTAGTTAAACATCTTTTTAATATATTAATACTTTTTTCGAAATTTTTATTTTCCGCATAAAATATAGCCATTGTTTGCATAATATCTATTTCTCTTTCGGATAAAAAATCGGAATTAGTTAAAGTCAGTTTTAATGCATTATTTAAAAGATCTAAAGCAGTTTTTATTGATCTATCCACTATAAATATAGCAATTGCTTCGTGCCATATTAGAAATTGTTTCTCTTCTTTTGTTTGAAAATTATTTAAGTTTTTCTCTTTTTTTACTATTTCATAAAGGTCTTTATATTGTTTTTGCTTTAAGCAATCTTTCATTACATATTTTACATTTTCTACATATTTTAATCTTTTGTTTTGAGTTAGTGCAAATATATTATTTGGATCAATACCAAGTCTTTCTGATAATTGATATAACAATATACTAGATGGATAAATCATACCTTTTTCGATCTTACTAATTTGACTTTGTGAACATATTCCATGACATAATTCGGATTGTGATATGTTTTTTTTCATTCTAAGTTCTTTAATGGTAATACCCAAATCGTTAAATTCCATTTTTTCACCTACTATCTAGCACTTTATTAGTAAAATAATATTCTTTAAACTTAATGTAATGTAAAAATAATATAGTTGCAATTATTGTTTGTTGTAAAGGCTTATCGTTTTCATAAGATGGTGAGGATTTTAATATGTACAAAAAGACATCCAAAGGCGCCTTCCTGCGACTTGAACCATTTTCATTTTAATAATATGTATTGGACCTCCATCCAAATATTATTTTTCCAAGTTAAATGACTATGTTCATTCTGTCAAAAAAAGGACTAACCTAACGTAAAATATGAATGTTTCATAAATAAAAAGGCGGTTGTTTCCGCAACCACCTTTCAGCAAAACAAAGCACTTTTTCAGAAATAAAATATGGATGATTCCTGAAAATGTTATAGGATATAATTCCATTTTTATAATTCAAGTGACGAGCTTAATTTATAAGAAAGGAATGACTACATTATATGAAAGCTTGTTTAACAAGGTTACAAATAAAAGAAAGGACCCGCTGAAGTTCGGGTCCTTTTAGAAGTGATGATGTTTTCTCGGCTTGGGAAACCGAGAAAATACAAAAATATAACACATCGAGATTTAGAGAATTTCAATACTAAATTAGAGATTACCATGAGGAAGTTATAACGAGTGACTAGTTATATATCTTCTCAAGTAAAACAACATAATATCACCATGAACTTCTATAACAATATGAATTTTTACATATTTCAAAACCTAATATATCCTTCAAAAAATTTTAATAGTATAATATGTTTTGTCATATTCTTTTAGATTTTTCGACAAAAAATAACATAAATAGAAACGATATTGGGAGAAGGAATTATGTACACAAAACTACTAAAATCAATTGCATCATTATCACTTATTGGTGGTGCTTTACTGTATACAAACGGCAGTGATGTGAGAGCTGCTGAGACGGGTGTTTTTTCCGATGTGCCTACATCGCATTGGTCATATCCAGCAATTAAAGATTTAGCGGGTAAAAATATTATTTCTGGTTATGGAAATGGGAAGTTTGGTTTCGGTGATGTTGCGACGAGAGAGCAAGTTGCAGCTTTAATTTATCGTGCGTTGTTACCGAATAAGCAAGGTGGTACGTTTAGTAATGATGGTGCTCGTTACGTATTACAAGATGGATCTACTTTAAACAATCCGTATCGAGATATTCGCTCAGGGTCTACATTGTTTCCAGAAGAGGTTTTAACGTTAACGAAATTAGGGATTTTTAACGGGGATGGAAACGGAGGTTTTAGACCGAAAGATTCTGTTAGCCGTGCAGAAATGGCGCAAATTATTAAAAACGCTTTTCAAGTTTCGGCTAAGCAAAAGCATACATTTAATGATGTTCCGGATGGCTTTTGGGCAGAAGGTGCGATTAGTGCGGTGCAGTCAAACGGGATTGCATCTGGTACAGGCGACGGAAAATTTGAACCTTCTAAAACGGTAACACGTGAACAGTATGCACAGTTTTTATATAATGCTTTGCAATATAAAAAGCCTGCGGTTGCGGTGCAAGATACAGGAGATGCGGCATTATTAGCAGCATTCAAAGATGAGGTGCAAAAGCGTATTAATGCGTATGAGACGAATATTACACTTTCGTATAAAACGAAAAATAGTAATACAAAAGAAGTGATGAATACACTTTTTAATGCCTATAAAGAAGTGGCAAGTAAAAATGAGTATACGAATTATAATAGATCGAATGTTTCATATGGACTTTCTGGATCACCTGGAAATTATACGTTTACGTTAAAGATTACATACCGTGAAACGAAAGAACAAACGGAATATGTAATGAAGCAAGCAAAAGCAATTGTTTCTTCTATTATACAAGTTGGGATGGATGATCACGAAAAAGTGAAAGCGATTCATGATTATGTCGTAAAACATGTTTCTTATGATACGTCTTATAAAGCTTACACAGCATATGAAGCACTCGTAAATCGTTCTGCGGTTTGCCAAGGTTACGCACTATTAACTTACCAATTATTAAAAGAAGCTGGAATTGAAAATCATTTCGTAACGGGAACTGGTGATGGACAACCTCATGCTTGGAATCTAGTGAAAATCGAAAACAAATGGTATCACCTTGATACAACATTTGATGATCCAGTGCCAGATGAACAAGGCCGCGTAACATATTCTTATTTCAACTTATCAGATGAGCAAATCGCAAGAAATCATGAGTGGAACCGTGGGGAATATCCGCAAGCTACAACAAATTATTATAGTACATTAACAAATAAAATTGCGGCAGGTGGTTCGAAAACTTCTGCATATCAGCAAATTTTAAAAGATACAAAGTTAAATTATTTAGGAAATGAATACATTGCAAATAACTATAATGAATTCAAAAATAAAATGCAGCAACGTTATAATGAAAAGTCACCAAAGATTGAAATCCTTTATAAACAATCAATGGATGGCGCATTGCAAGATGTGAAAAAAGCAATTGGAGAAATTGGTTATCCGCAAGGAGCAAACCGTGTTTCTTATAAAGCGGAGCCGTATAATGCGAAAGAAGGGTATTCTTTAGTAACGATTACATTTATGTAAAAAAATAACCTAGATCCTATGGGATCTAGGTTATTTTTTTTAACTTAATTTGACATATACAGTCTAACTGTATAAAATCAAACTATACAGTTGAACTATATAGTTTAGCTATATATTTATCGTTACATTGGAGGTCTTTATGAATAGAGATAAGAATTTACCATTAACGGAAACAACGTATTACGTTCTCTTAGCGTTATTAGAGCCAGCACATGGTTATTTAATTATGCAAAAGGTGGAGGAACTGAGTAATCATCAAGTAAAAATCGCAGCGGGTACATTGTATGGGGCGGTTGAAAATTTATTAAAACAAGGGTTAATAGAATCGGTAAAAAGTGAAGATAAACGAAGAAAAGTGTATGTCATTACGGAACGCGGGAAAGAAGTATTGCATTTAGACTTTATGAGAATGCAGCACATTATTGAGGTTACAAAAAGTTTATTACACGTATAGTTAGGGGGAAACAATGATGTGGAGATTGAAATTCTTTTTAGACTTTGAGAAAGAGGAGAAATGGTTAGAAGAGATGGCTTGGAAAGGTTATCAACTAGAAAGCAATACATTTGGTTATACATTTAGATATACAGAACCGGAAGATGCGACGATTAGAATAGACCATAGAGTATTTAGTAGAAAAAGTGAATTTATTAATTACTGTACATTATTTGAAGATAGTGGATGGGAGCATATAGCTGGTAATCGGTGGTCAGGTACGCACTATTTTAAAAAGGTAAATGAAGAAAGTGAAGATGACATTTTTTCAGATCCAATGTCACGAGCGGGGAAGTATAAACGTCTATCTAAAACATTTTTAGAATTAGCGATCTGTTATTTGCCGATATTATTCCTATTTATGTTTAATGATACGATTCATTTAGGAGCACTTGTAAATCCGAAAGAACTATATTTGACGCCAGGACTATGGGATAAGCAAGGTTTATCATTTCTATGGTCATTCTTATTTGAAACACCATTTGCATTGATGAGAGGACTTTTTTGGACGTTTATCCCCGTTGCGACATGTATGTTTTTCTTTTGCTCGTATAAAGCAAATCGGTTGTATGAAGAGAGAAGATGATAGGAGGGGATTTTTTGCATTTATAAATTGTATTTTTTAAAAATTGGTAAAGGAAATGAGTGCGTATTGGAAGCAAGTTAGTATGATTTTAATTTAGTTGTATAAACATTATATGCTGGAATAATCTTCTTTAAATATTCCATAATTAACCTACAAAAAGTATCTTTATATGTTAATATTAAAAAGAATATTTACGGTATTTTTTTAATATATTATTTTGAGAATAAGGGGATTCAATTATGAATTTTAAACAATTAATTTTAGCAGGGGCAGTTATTGCATCAACAACACTAACACCTCTAACAAATGTGCAAGCAGAAAATACACTAGGATTTAAAGATGTTCCTGAAAATCACTGGTCTTATCAAGCAATTATGGATTTAAAAGAGAAAAATATTGTGGCTGGTTATGGAAACGGAATGTTTGGTTTTGGTGATAATATTACACGAGGACAAGTAGCTAGACTAATATATGCCTATTTGAAGCCAGTAGATGAACTTAATTCACAAAATCCTTTCACAGATATAGAAGAGCATATGTTTAAAAAAGAAATTTTAGCTCTTAATAAAGCTGGTATTATGAACGGATTTGGTAATGGGAAATTTGGTCCAGATAACGTTTTAACGCGTGAACAATTAGCTGTTGTATTAACAAAGGCTTTTAACTTTAAAGCAACATCTACTACCACTTTCAAAGATGTAGATAAAAATTACTGGGCAACAAATGCTATCAGTGCATTACAAGAAAATAAAATTACAACGGGCACAGGTGATAATAAGTTTGAACCACAAAGTCTCGTGACTCGTGAGCAGTATGCACTATTCTTATACAATGCAATTAATAAATCGGAAAAAGAGCATGAGTCAAAGCCTACTGCTATCCCACAAGATTTAGCAGACGAGCTCATTTATTATCATGAAGGTTGGATGGATAGCTCTTCGGTATTAAAAAAATCTATATCTAAGGAAGCACAAAATCTTATTACTGAAATTAACGCAAAATATAATGCGGAGCTAAAATATATAGGGATAGGCGGTCCACGTTCAGAGGTCGTGTTATTCTCTCCGGTATTAGAAGGAATTCCAGAATTTAATGGGAATTTCACTGTAGAAGGCGATAATGAAAGTAACTTTACCGTTAATTTTGTAATTGATAGAGGTCAAGGTAAGAAGGCGTTAGTAGAGTTAGGGAAAAAATGGATCAATATGATAAATCCAAACTTAGATTTGAGTACAGAGATTGATAATATAGTGGCTTCTAATACACGCACAGGTAATTTTGATATAAATAAAAACAATCTTAAAATAGAGATAAGCTTAGAGAAGCAAAATTCTAGTAGCGATCTAATGAGTGTTAAAATCCACAAGTAAAAAAGAGGAGTGAAATTTCACTCCTCTTTTAATTATATTATTTTTACTGTTATCCCTCATTTGCCCGTAAATGCTCGAGAGGGTCAATTAATAATCAGTGGGGAAGGGCACTCATCGCTGATTATAGTTTCACTTTATGTTTGGTGAAGCTGTATAATTGAAATTCATAATGGTGTATTTAGGGTTAATTGTTATTTGTATCCTTTTTTATTTGAGTGTGATAAAATTAATAATAATATTCCTTAGGAGGATGATGGTCATTCATACACTTTTAGGTATTATTGGAGCAATTGTTTTACTTGCATTTGTTGTCCACCCCGGTGTGCCAGGCAAACGTGTCCCTCTAAAAAATAAACTCGCAGTAATCCTTCCATTGATTGTTATATCCGGGTTAATTTCATTGTATATATAATTTGAAAAAGTACGTAACTTAATTTAGTAAAAACCTCACTAGAACTACCACTATGGCTACTTCTTCACGATAATTACGTGCTAATTCCTTTTTCTTCTGGTTCCTACGTCATATATAAGATATACAGTATAAATTTTATTGGTATGTTACACCGGCTTAGCATGTGGTTTTACCTTTAATTAATAGCTTGTTCTCTTATTAATCGCTGCATGGATTACTAAAATATCTAATACAGAAGACCGGCATACATAAACTATTGTATTTCTCAATAAACAAAAACAACTTAACATGGTAAAATAATAATTGGATGGGAGTCCAATACATATTATTAAAATTAAGATGGTTCAAGTCGGAGGAAGGCACCTTAGGGTGTCTTTTTCTTTTTTAAAATGACAGTTTTGACTTAAAGAAGATACATTTTCAATGGATGATTCCCATGAATATATAAATAAAGTTTATCCATTGATAACTAAGTTGAAAGTGGAAAATATATTGTAATGACAATTTTACTTCTTCTATTTTCATGAATATGTATAATTACATAAAAATTCAAGGGAAAAGAGAGTATACTTTCTTATTGTGTAATAAAGATAAGGCCTGCCTACGGAAATAGGTGGGCTTTTTTTACATATGAAGAAAAGACACTCACATGAGTGTCTTTTCGATAGTTTTTTAGCAGAAGCAAGCAGCTCCAACGATGATTAATAAAATAAACAATACAACTAATAAAGCAAATCCTCCGGCGAAGCCACAGCCGCCACAACTACCACCAAAGCCCATAACAGTTCCTCCTTTTAATAGGAGGAGAAAAACAAAGGTTCACTCATGTGTTTTAACGGATTCCATTTACTTTATGCTTTTACGAATGAATGGAGCAGGTCCTTTTCAAAATAGATTTATTTATTCTTAGAAAGAGTTCAAGGGCAAAATAGGAGAATCTATATTATTCATTAAGAGGGGATAAGTGGAAAATAAAATATCCAAAAATACAGATGGAAATCCGCTTTTATACCTTTCATTAAAATAATACTAGCATTATATATTATAAGGAATACTTGTCCTTAATTGTAAATGAAAGGGGGAATTGATATGAGTTATGGCTATGGTTATCCTCCTGGAAGATGTCATAAACATCACAATGAAACTTTGTCAACGGGTGTATTACGTAGACATTCCGCTACTTTATTTCTTACTGTGGAAGCTATGAATGTTGATCCAGATGATACTCATACAGTAACTGTTGAAATGTTTGATTGGTCATCGGGTTCTCCGGTATTGTTACCATTAGTAGACCCTTCAACACAAACATTGGCACCTAATCGACGTGTTACTTTTCGTTCAGCAGCTCTTCCTCCAGGAGTTTTTGCTTATGAAGTAAGAATCATTCGTTCGAAAGATAGAGATGTTGTTACGAATGTTTTTGGTCTTAGTGCAATAGTATTTAACCCACAAGAAGGAAATAATGTTTTACAACATGATTTAGCAAAATTAGATCTTAAATAGCTTTTATAAAAGTTTATTTATTGGACAAGATTAAAAAAGAGTAGGATTACATCCTACTTTTTTTAACATCAATTATATTAAAATTTTAAAAGAAATCCTTCATCATTTTCACATCTTTAATATTCACTGTCACACCTTCAACCTTATCCTTCTCCTCATCTTTAGCAATCGTAATTTTCTCCTTATTATCAACCCAAACAAGAAATTCTTCTTTTGCGTCATCTTTATATGTAACGGTAATAGTAGAATGTGCCGATTCTCGCTTTTTTTGATCTAAAGTGATTGTTTTAGGCGTGCCTTTTTGAACTGCGGAAACGATAGATTGTATCATTTCTTCGTTGTCTGTTTGAGATTTTGAAACGTTGTTATTTATTGTGCTAAGTATTTCAATGTCTGTAATATTTGCGGATTTTAATTGAAAGGTAGTTTGTGTATGTTCTTGCTTAGCTTGTGAAGCTTTATCTGTAGCCGAGGTGCTTGTACATCCTATTAAAGTGAAAGATAGAGCGGTTAGAGCGCATATAGATATGATTTTTTTCATAGTATCCCTCCTTAAGTTTAATTATAACAATTTTCTGTTAATTAAGGTAGTTATTGTAAGGGGATTTATTCTACTAGTTTTGGGATAGAGAAAATTCACATAACTTTTTTCGAATTTTATGTTTAACATTTCGAAAATGGGTGTACTACATATAATATAACAAATAATTCATTTTAAAGGAGGAAGTTAAAGATGGAAACGAAGTATAGTAAACCTTTTGTATATGAATTTATTACGGAGAAAGAGGTCATGAATGCGGCGAATGATCTAGTGAAGAAAGGAATAGACCAAAAAGATATTTACGTATTAACACACGAGAAAGAGAGGACAGATAGAATCGCAGACAATGCAGACGTAAATACAATTGGTATAAAAGAGGAGGGGCTTGGGACAAGCATTATTAATGTCTTTCAAAAAACGGGAGATCAGTTAAGAAATAAGATGCAGGAGTTAGGGCTTAATGAGGAAGAAGCGAACTTCTACGAAGAAAAGCTAGATGAAGGGAAAATCTTGTTATTCGTTAAGGATTTAGAAAGAGTCGGTGAATGGTTACAAGAAAGAAGATGCACGTATTCTATTTAAATTTGTATCTTATAAATCTATTAAGAAAAGGAGATGGGAAATATGAGTGGCGGACTAAAAGAACAAATTACAGGTAAAGTTGAAAAGACAAAGGGACAAGTAAAAGAAGGAATTGGTGAAGTTACAGAAGATAGAGAGTTGAAAAATGAAGGGAAGTGGGAGAAGACGAAGGGAACTATAAAAGAAAAAGTCGGAAAAGTGAAACAAAAGATAAGTGATGGGTTGGATAATAAAGAATAATACATGTTTATCAAGCTTTGGTTACACACCAAAGCTTGATAAATCCATTATAAAAATAATATGGGAGGCTTAATTATGGGACTTATTATTACATGTATTGTAGGTGGACTTATTGGTGCATTAGCTGGAATGATTACAGGAAAAGACTTTCCTTTAGGTATAGTTGGTAATGTGATTGCTGGTTTAATTGGATCTTGGGTAGGTAGTGCGTTATTTGGTCATTGGGGTCCTGAATGGGGAGGTATTTTCGTTCTTCCAGCGTTATTAGGTGCAATCGTCTTTATTTTAATCGTTACATTCTTCTCTAGAATGCTACGGAAAGCGTAAGTATGATAATGAATAGTAATCTTAAGTTTATTATATATAGCTATAAAATTAATGAACTGATAAATATACATAAAAAAGCATCCAATTAAACTAATTTGGATGCTTTTTTTATGTATTTTGCATACGAATGAGCGGGGAATAAAGAATTCCCCGCTCATTGAAATTACACTTTCTATTATGTATTAAGCCATCGTTACTTTTTTACAAGCGTTTATTCTTACGACCTGCCTTGGTTCTATATGAGATAAGTCCTCGTTATTACCTATATCCACTACAATTGTATTCGTTAGTATATTAATAATGGAACCAACTAATTTTGTAGCATGATCGTGTCGATAAGAAAATTGAACGAAATCTCCCTTTTTAAAGCTGTGCTCTTCCATAGATAGATCCCCCTAAAAATAATGTTTATACATTATATATACACAAATTTATAGGGTTTAAACATTTGGTAGTATTTTTTACGTGTTAAGCCGAGAAAGCTGTGGAAAATTTATTTATAATGAAAATAAAAAAATATGTTTAAAACTAATTTTTATGGGTAATTAACATAGTAGTAGTTTGAGATAAGGGGGCGGAAATGATGAATTTGGGAATAAATATTTTGCAAAATGATGTAGGTTATACGGTACAACTTAATGGTGAAATTGATGCATATACAGCATCAGATTTGAAAAATAAGATCATGCCTATTGCAAGCGAAAAAGAGGTTCATATTGTAGTAGATTTTACTGAGGTAGAGTATATGGATAGTACAGGCTTAGGTGTTTTTATAGCGCTATTAAAAGCAGTTAAGAAAAATGATGGAAAACTAGAGTTTATTGGTGTATCTAAAAGGTTAAAAAGATTATTTGATATTACAGGGTTAACAGAAATATTAAATTTGAATTCCGATTTTGAAAAAGTAGAAAGAAGGTGACTAGGGATGATGGAGAGATTTGAAAAGATAGAAATGAAAATTCCTGCAAAGGCAGAATATGTGGCTATTATTCGTTTAACAATGGCTGGTGTTGCGAATCGAATGGGCTTTGCTTATGACGATATAGAAGATATGAAAATTGCTATTAGTGAAGCATGTACAAATATTGTACAACATGCATACAAAGAAGACGTTGGAGAAATTGCAATTGTCTTTGGGCTATATGAAAATCGATTAGAAATTATGGTTGCTGATAATGGGGTTAGCTTTGATTTCAATAACTTAAAAAGGAAAGTTGGTCCGTATGATATTAATAAGCCAGTAGAACATTTGCCGGAAAATGGTTTAGGTTTATATTTAATCAATACGTTAATGGATGATATACAAATTATGCATGATGAGGGCATGACAGTTTTAATGACAAAATATATACAAAGAGAGCAGGTGGAGAATGATGGAAATCCAATCTCAACCTACGAATCTTACTAAAGAAGACGTTATTAAACTAATTGCAGACTTCCAACAAAACCAATGTGATAAAGCGCAGGAAAGGTTAGTTGAGCATTATAAAAATCTCGTCTATTCCATTGCATATCGCTATTCAAAAGGCGGGCCGATGCATGAGGATATTATACAAGTAGGCATGTTAGGGCTCTTAGGCGCAATAAGAAGGTATGATTATTCGATAGGGAATGCTTTTGAGCCGTTTGCAATACCTACGATAGTAGGGGAAATAAAGAAGTATTTGCGTGATAAAACATGGGGCATTCACGTTCCAAGGCGAATTAAAGATCTAGGCGGAAAAATTAAACTTGCGATAGAGGAGCTAACAGATCAACTGCAACGTTCACCGAAGATTATAGAGATTGCAGACCATTTAGGACTATCCGAAGAGGAAGTGCTAGAAATTATGGATGCGAAAAATAATTATCGAGTATCTTCCTTAGATGATGTAGTTGAAAATTCATCTGATGGAAGTTCGGTAGCGAGAATTGAATCTGTAGGTGAAGTAGAGCAAGGATATGAAGAGACAGAAAGGCGTCTCGTTTTAAAGGATATTTTTAACGTATTAAATGAGACAGAAAAGAGTGTTATTCATTATATATTTGGAGAAAATTTAAATCAAAAAGATACAGGGGAACGGTTAGGTATTTCACAAATGCACGTTTCTCGTATTAAAAGACAAGCAATAAGTAAGTTGAAACAAGCCGCATTTTTAGATACATAAAAAATTTAAAATAATGATGTTTAAAACATGAGAAAAGGGGTACTTATTAAGTATAGGAGGAGATATGAAATGTCACACGATGTGAAAGAACTAATCGAAGGTTTGAATGAAGATTTAGCAGGAGAATACTCAGCAATTATTATGTATAACCATAATGCAGCTACAGTTTCTGGTATATATAGACAAGTGTTAAAACCTTTCTTTGAATCTGAAATTAGTGATGAACAAGGACATGCCCTATATTTAGCAGAGAAAATTAAGACGTTAGGTGGTACACCTACTACAATCCCTTTACGAGTGAAACAAGCAGAAGATGTGAGAGAAATGTTAGAATACGCTAGACAATCAGAATATGAAACAATTAAGCGTTATGAAAAGCGAAAAGAACAAGCAGTGAAATTAAATATGACAGAGTTAGTTGTAAAGTTAGAAGATATGATTGCAGATGAAACAAATCATATGGAAGAATTAGATCGTCTTTTAAATGATAAAGCAATGGTGCTAAATTAAAAGTGGAAATAATTTATAGAGTGAAAGAACAAACTCTCATCTCTGGGGGTTTGTTCTTTTGCTGTATAAAAATTATGTTAGAGTAGGAAATTTTCATTTCATAACTGAGTATGTAATACTAGAAAAATAGAAAATGATAATCGATTTACATTTTATATAAGAAAAGGGGAAATAACTTGTGTCCATTTTAATTGTCGATGATAATCCGGTGAACATCTTTGTAATTGAAAAAATTTTGAAACAAGCCGGATATCAGGATCTTGTATCGCTGAATTCTGCACAAGAGCTTTTCGAATACATACAGTTTGGAAAAGATTCTTCCAGGCATAATGAAATAGATTTAATACTATTAGATATCATGATGCCTGAAATTGATGGACTTGAAGTTTGTAGGCGATTACAAAAAGAGGAGAAGTTTAAAGATATTCCTATTATTTTTGTTACAGCTTTAGAAGATGCAAATAAATTAGCTGAAGCTCTTGATATGGGGGCAATGGATTATATTACGAAACCTATAAATAAAGTTGAATTGTTAGCGCGTATGCGTGTAGCATTACGCTTGAAATCGGAATTGAATTGGCATAAAGAACAGGAAGAAAATCTTCGGAATGAACTAGATTTAGCTACGCAAGTACAAAGAAACTTATTAAGTAGTCCATTAAGAGAAGAACACATAAAAATCGAAGCAAGTTACTTACCTTCATTTAAACTAGCTGGAGATATGTATTACTGGTATAAAATCGATGAAAACCGCTACGGTATTATATTATTAGATGTGATGGGACATGGTGTATCAGCTTCATTAGTTTGTATGTTTATTTCGTCTGTATTACGTGAAACGATTAAAAGTTTAATCGATCCAGAACTCGTTATGAAAGACTTAAATAAATATATGACTCTTTTACATAATGAGAATGACAATATTCCATATTATTTTACAGCGATATACTTAGTAGTAGATACAGAAAAGAGAACGATTGAATATGTAAATGCAGGACATCCTTCTGGATATGTTTTAGTTGATGAAACGAATGTAGTGGAACTAAATCGCGGGAGTTGTGCGGTAGGATTTTTTGATGAAATAAAAGTTGAAAAGACAGTTATACCTTTTGAGAAGAACGCTCAAATCGTATTGTTTACAGATGGTGTACTTGAAGCAATAGCAAATGATGAATTTGAGGCTGAAGAGAAATTACGTACTTTT
Source organism: Bacillus cereus group sp. BfR-BA-01381 (assembly GCF_022663555.1). Lineage (NCBI taxonomy): Bacteria > Bacillati > Bacillota > Bacilli > Caryophanales > Bacillaceae > Bacillus > Bacillus cereus group sp. BfR-BA-01381. The sequence goes on along the minus strand of NZ_JAKUFR010000044.1, from coordinate 7,721 downwards.
ACAGAAAGAAAATGGGGAGAGTTAGAAGAAGAGATAGAAGGGTTTTACAAGGAAGAACAGAAGAAAGCACAATCAGATGATATGTGTCTCATTATGATACAAACGAATGCGAAATAAAAAGCGTATGAAATCCAAACAGAGGATTTCATACGCTTTTATTGTATTTTTTGATAAATTTGTTCGTTCGGATTAAATTGGACATAGTGCGGCATTATATCTGAAAAACGAAGAGTTTCTTTATTCCCTAAACATAGGAATCCGTTGTGACTTAAACTTTCATAAAAGAGTTGCTGTACTTGGTTTTGAAGTTTACTCGTAAAGTAAATTAAAACGTTACGGCAAAGTATAATGTGAAATTCGTTAAAAGATTGATCAGTTACTAAATTATGCTGCGCAAAAATAATGTTTTGTAACAGTGACGGATTAAAATAGGCAAAGCGGCTATCCGTTGAATAATAGTTGGAAAATGCTTGTGTACCGCCAGCTTGTAAATAGTTTTTCGTATAAGTTTGCATTTTATTTAACGGAAGGATGCCTTGTTTTGCTTTTTCTAACACATTTGTATTCATATCTGTTGCGTAAATAACAGCTTTTTCACTTAATCCTTCTTCGTGAAGTAAGATGGACATGGATAATACTTCTTCACCAGTCGCGCATCCAGCGTGCCAAATTCTAATTTCAGAATGCTTTCTTAATTCAGGAATGACATGCTCTCTTAGCGCCTTAAAAAAGATAGGGTTACGGAACATCTCAGTTACATTAATGGAGAAATCATTTAATAACTGTTCTAAAACCCCCTCTTCATGAATTACTTTTTCAATTAATTTTGAAATGGTAGGGATATTAGAAAGCTGCATTCGATTACAAATCCGCCTATAAATAGATGTGCGAGCATATTGGCGAAAATCAAATCCTGATAGTTTAAATACCGCTTCCAATAGTAAGTCAATTTCTAAGTTCGTACGCTTATCCGTATCTACTGATGGATCAAAATTATAATACTTATTTTCCACTGAAACGAAACCTCACTTATTTTATTAACCATACACTCATTACCGAGTAGAGTTGATGTAAATTTAATGGTTTACTTATATAATCTGAAGCGCCAGCAGATAAACATTTTTCCTTATCATTTGGCATTGCTTTCGCAGTTAATGCGATAATAGGTATTTCATGTAACCCTAAGTTCATTCGGATATGTTCCATCGTTTCATAACCGTCCATATTCGGCATCATAATATCCATTAAAATAAGGTCGATATTTGTATTGTTTTTTAGTATTTCTAAACACTCTAGGCCGTTTTGTGCAGTAATGATATTGGCATGTTGTTTTTTTAATGCATTTTGTAACGCAAATATATTTCGATGATCATCATCGACAATTAAAATAGTTTTCTCTTGGAAGACGTTATTAGTTTCTGGAATCACGATAGTTTCCTCAACAACTTCAGCAGGAATAACATCTTCTACCGTTGCTGCGACTTCTAAATTGGATACTTGTATATCATCAGTTAATCCATTTGGAAGGTTAGGAATATATACGGTGAAAGTACTGCCTTCTCCTACATGACTCTCTAACGTAATCCAACCACCTAACAATCTAGCAAACTCTTTACAAATAGATAATCCTAAGCCTGTACCACCATATTTTCGAATCGTTGCGCCATCTGCCTGTTGAAAGGCTTCGAAAATAAGTTGATGCTGCTCTTTAGCAATACCAATACCAGTATCTTTTACCGAAATTGTCATCCAATCATTACTGATAGACTGCATATCATGACTTAAATTAGTTGTTTCTATTGAATCGAAATGTAAAGAGACAGATCCTTTTTCCGTGAATTTAAATGCATTGGATAATAAATTTTTAATAATTTGTTCAATCCGTTTTGCATCTGTATAAAACAGATTAGGAATCGTGTCACTGTCTTCAACAGTAAATTCTAAATTTTTTTGTGCAGCGATATGTAAAAAGTTTTGCTGCATACTTGCTGCCATATCACTTATGTTCGTTGCTTCAAAAATGACATCTAGTTTTCCGGCTTCTACTTTCGATAAATCTAGTATGTCATTAATTAAAGTAAGCAAATCTTTTCCTGATGAATGAATAACGGTTGCCAATTCAATTTCATCATCGGATAGATGATTGTCATGATTTTCTTTTAACATTTCAGATAATAGTAAAATACTATTTAATGGTGTGCGTAATTCATGTGACATATTTGCTAGAAATTCTGATTTATATTTTGAGCTACGTAACAACTCGCTTGCTTTTTCTTCTAATTCTAATTTCGTAATTTGTAAGTCAGCTGTCTTTTGTTCAGCTTCTTCTGTTCTAGACTCTAATTGTTCATTCGTTGTTCGTAATTCTTCGGCTTGCATTTGTAGTTCTTCCGCTTGCGTTTGCAATTCTTCTGATTGAACTTGTAACTCTTCTGTCATTGCTTGTGATTCATGTAAAAGAGTTTGAATTCGCATACGTCCCATAATACTATGGATTGTTAAACCTAGATTATCAACAGTTTGTTGAATGAAATCTTGATGTAAGTCTGAGATCTCAGTTACACTTACTAACTCCATTACTGCAATTACTTCATCTTCAAATAAGACAGGGATGACTAGTATATTTTTAGGACGTATTTCTAATAATCCAGTAGTAACGTAACGAAACTCTTCGGGTATGTCCCTCAGAATAAAACTTTTCTTTTCTAAAGCAGACTGTCCAATGAAACCTTCACCCATTTTAATAGATTGTTTTCCAATATCAGCACCTTGTTCAGCGAAAGAAGCTTTCTTCACATAGTAGACAGTTTCTTCAACTTCTTCACGTACATAAAATGCACCGCAAGAAGTTTGCGTTTTTTGTATAATGCCACTCAAAATTTTGTTACCTAACATCTCGATAGAGGATACACCTTGATACATTAAAATTAATTCTGCAAGCTCCGTTTGTAACCACTCTCTTTTCGATATTTCGTCCAGTAGGTGATTTGTTGTATGAGCAAGATCTTTTATTTCGTCATGTGTATTTACATGAATTCTTTCCGTAATTTTTTCTTTAGAAGAAATGGATTTAATAGCTTGAATTACATTTTTAATCGTTTTTGTAATGGAATTGGAAATATAAAGTGAAACGATAATGGCAACACAAGAAAGTAAGAACAATAAACTGTATAACCAAATCTCTAATTTATTATTTTCAATATCTAATTGTGCAGCTCTTTTTTTCGTTAATTGCTCCTCAGTGCTGCGGAAGTCAGTTAGCTGTGATTGCAATGATTGGATTTCGGTAGTGTCGATTTCTTGTATGTTGTTACTATTATGGTTTGCAATTAACGGGTGAATCTCTTTATTTATCCAACTAGTAATATTTCCGTTAATCTTTTTTAATTTTTCTTGCTGAGATGGGTTATCTTCTAATAAAGAAAAAAGATCATGGTAATGTTTTTCATAATCTTTTTCGGCAGAGTTAAGAGATTGCAAATAGTTCGCGTTATTAGAAGTGATAAAGCCCTTCGCTTTATTTTCAATTGTTAGCAATTCTTTCTCCACTTGATTCGTTAAATTAAGAACTTTAAAATCGTGATCAATAATAAAATTACGAGATTTTTGTAAATTGGAAATCTGATTGTTTAGCATAATGAAAGAAATAAGTAAGAACAAAATGATAACTAAATAACCAGCCATAATTTTGTAGCGAATACTAAATTTTGCTTCCGATTTCATTAAAAATTCCTACCTTCAAGGTTATTAAAAGTTTTCTATTGTAAAGAATGAAAAACGTAATATATATTATATCAGTTTTCATAGGGCCAAACTAGAAATCCCCCTATTGTATTAGGGGGTCTCGTTTTGAATAGAGGAAATCATTTTGAAGTATAAAACGATATATGAAAAGTAACAATTGAGGGAATAGGGGGATAACAAAACTTTTAAGAAGGAAAGAGTGTTCTTAAAGCTTTTTTTGCATCTATTCCTTCAAAGATAAATAATACAAGCTCTTTCTTTTTTACAGTAAGGAAAAATGATACTAATGTGCTTAAGTTTTTAATAGCAGTAAGTGTTCCGTGTTTACTTATAAATACATTCGTTTGAAATGTTGTCATTAAAGCGTAAAAATGATGAATCTGCGCTATTGTAGGTGTTTCGTTATAAAGAATAGTAGTAGAGTGAATGGCATTCATCGTAATATTCCTTTCCATATAATAAGCATAACAATATAAATATACCCGTTTAAAAAAATGTTAAACATATAAATAAGAAAAAATATAATTATAGTTTTTACGTTTAGAAAGAGTTACGGAGGGTATACATATACTACAAAGAGATTGACCGAAGATGAATTGTAAGGTTTTATACTTTTACTTTAAATAAAAAGGAGACTGTTACATATGGATAAAATGATAACGGATATTACATTTGATTTCATTTACTTGTTAAGTAGTTCTCTTGTAATCCTTTTATTGTTAGCGTTTTTCGTAAATGGGTATGTAAATAAAAAAATTAGTGTATATAAAAACGAAGAATAATAAAGAAGCATTATATAAAACTTTAGGAGGTTAATAGTTATGAATATGGATAGAAAAATAGTAGGTGTTTTTCAAACAATTGATGATGCGGCACTCGTTATTAATGAATTAAAGGAAAAAGGATACTCGGCAGATAACATTTCAGCTATTGCGAAAGATCAAAAGGAAATTGAACATCTGGAAGAAAAATCAGGTGAGAAAGTGAATCATGAAACTGCACATAAAGCAGATATCTTTTCAGCGACAGGGCTTGTAGCAGGAGGAGTAGCAGGTGGACTCGGTGGTTTATTAACAGGTCTTGGTGTACTTGCCGTATCTGGACTGGGTCCAATTGTAGCAGCGGGACCTATCGCAGCAGCTATTGGAGGGGCCGGTATTGGCGGAGGAGCTGGAAGTTTAATAGGGGCATTTATCGGCTTAGGAATCCCTGAAGATCATGCTAAAAAGTATGAAGAATATATTTACAATGGAAATATATTAATTTTAGTAGATGCAAAATTAGATGATAAGTTAGAAATCTATAAAATATTTGATAAGCATCATGCTTATAACTCTGATTTCTTTAAATAAAATGTAAACAAAGTAAATATCGTTTTTTGGTCTTACAACTTTGGCGCGACCGAGGAGTCGTATGACTATAAGAGAGGAAGGGCTTATAGTAAAAGATCAAGTTCTATTACGTTATTTTAAAAGGAAAGAGGTGTCTATTCGTGATTGTAAAAATATTAAAAGATAGTAGTAATAGTTTCCTTTGTACAGTTCAAAATAAAAATGGAGATCAGTATGTGAAGAAATGGTTTCGTAAACATGAAAACAATGAAGAATTAGGACGACCAACTTTTAAAGAAGTAGAACGCGACTGGAAAGAAAATAGGGAATCGTTTATATATCCTAATGTTAAAGCACTTTATTAAACATAATAGGCATTTTATTCTTACAAAACTGTCACATTCCTGTAAGGTAATTCAATAGATTCGTTACTTGTTCCATGTCATAATAAAGACATAAGAAAGCTTATTCAAACTACAACTTATTAGGAGAGTGTCAGTCATGATTGTAACAACAACGTCTGGAATTCAAGGTAAAGAAATTATTGAGTATATCGATATTGTAAATGGTGAAGCTATTATGGGTGCAAATATTGTCCGCGATTTATTCGCTTCTGTTCGTGATGTTGTCGGTGGTCGTGCTGGTTCTTATGAAAGCAAGCTAAAAGAAGCTCGTGATATCGCAATGGATGAAATGAAAGAACTTGCAAAACAAAAAGGTGCGAACGCTATCGTCGGCGTTGACGTAGATTACGAAGTAGTTCGTGATGGAATGTTAATGGTTGCTGTAAGTGGTACAGCTGTACGTATATAAGTAAATAAAAAAACAGGCTCACCCCTTGAAGTTTATGCTTTGAGGGGATTTTTTTGTTCATAACTAAAGGTAAGAGGGAGAAGAGCCAATATACTAGCCTGCTTATTTCAAATGTAGTATATTATTTTTAAAGGTAAAAGTAATAATATGGAAAAATATTAACTTTATGACAAATAATAAAATTGTCATTTGAGGTAAGAAGAGAAATAATGGTATGAATAGCCTTAGAGAGTGTATAGTTTATAGAAATAAACGATTGAGCATGTAAAGAGTTATAGTACATAAAATTTATCCCGCGCTAACGGACAGTAAAACTCCCACCTCAAAATTTCAATTGGAGCAAAGAAGTTAGGTGGGAGATCAACTGTCCGTAAACGTCCGATTGGTGAGAGCTGATTAAAGTTTTACTTTATAAAGGATTGGAGGCAATTACATTATGTTTTGGTTAGGGTGTTTTTTAGGCTACATTGTAGGTTCAGTTATTACATGTGCTTTACTTTACTATGGATATAGATCTAGTGAAAATAAAAAAGCGGATATACGAAAGAGGGAGGAGAGGAAAATCAATCAAAAAGGTGTATAGGATGTGGAACGTAAGGTGATTACGTTGATGCCAAAATAAAGGACAGTACATATTGGATATGACGACTATGTACTGTCCTATTTATTCTTTTTGAATTAGGAAAAGTTATTTCCTGTCTTACTATAAATTTCATAGGCGAAATAACCAAATAAATAGCCTATTCCGGCCCCTAAACTAACTGAAAGCAGGGAGAAGTCCGGGAAAAACATGCCGAAAATCAAGCCGATCATACAACCAATAAACATTCCTATTGGTATTAAACTGTCTAATAAAATTTGAGCCTCATTTGATTTTTTCTTACCCAATTTGCCGTGCTTATATTTATGTTCCAATCTTTTTATTACAAATACTACAATTCCCCCGACTATTAGAACAGGCGCGATTGCCGAAATGAACCACATGTTAGAAGCTCCTTTCACCTTTTAATAGAATTATACCATATATTTACAAATTTTCATTCCTAAATGTATTATCTAGTCTATTTAAAAGGTAAATGCAAAAGACTTCTTCTTTTGCATTTAATAACTCGTCAAAAACACTTTCCGATACGATAAACTTAACTAAATCTATACAATTCAATCAAATTTACACAAGTTAGTGCTTCAAAGTGTTCTCGCAGCCCCAAAGGGACGAGGGGTATAACACTCCACACGAGGCAGTATCGTTACCTCCTATTATCAAGCATTTATTTTACCCATCTTGATAAATTTATCGCAGCATTTACATCCCTATCGTGATAGCTATTGCATGAAGCACAACGCCACTCACGAATCTTTAAACTCCACTGTCCTTCTGGTTGAACTGAATGGTCGTATTTAACTCCGCAACATGAACAAATCTTGCTTGAGGCGAACCATTTATCAGCTTTTTCATACGCAATGCCGTACTTCTCGCACTTGTATGACAAACATTGAAAGAAGAAGTTTAATTTTTGAAAGGAAAGTGCCTTCGATAGTTTTTTGTTTTTTAACAGGTTTGAGATAGATAAGTCTTCCACAACAATCCTCATTGTTTTGGTTTTCACCAATTTAGCTGTTGCTTGATGGATATGGTTATTTCGGATATTCATAATTTTCCTAGATAACCGCAGGTGCTCCGCTTTCGCTTTTTCATATCCAGCAGATTGAATTTTTACACCTTCATCAGAATGTAACTCCTTTAATGAAAGATTTGTTCTTCTGAATCGTAGCGTGTTCCACCAGCATTCTCCTGAGACTACTCGGATGCAAACCTGTTAATTCTGATACTTG